>JAKJAB010000295.1 GCA_022707725.1 Chloroflexota bacterium
GCCATCAACATCACCAGGCGGTCGATGCCGGGCGCCATCCCACCGTGCGGCGGCGCGCCATACGAGAATGCCTCCATCATATGACCGAATTTGGCGCGCGCTTCGTCTTCCGGATAGCCCAACACGCGGAAAATGTCCATTTGAATTTTCGGATCGTGGACGCGGATGCTGCCCGACGCCAGTTCGTAGCCATTGCAGACCAGGTCATAGGCGTCGGAGAGCACGGTGAGTGGATCGGCGATCATCGCTTCGTAGGTGTTCGGGCGCGGCATCGTGAAGGGATGATGCGCGGCGTCCCACCGCTTTTCCGCGACGTTCCACTCAAACATGGGGAAGTCGAGCACAAAGCCGAAGGCCAGGAGCTGCGGATCGGCCAGCGCCAGTCGATCGCGGAAGGTGAGCCGCAGCGCCGAGAGCGCCGCCCCCACCACCGTCGCCTCAGCAGCGACGATGCACACCAGGTCGCCGGTCTGCGCGCCGGTACGTGCAACGATCCCGGCCAGTTCGGCTTCAGAGAGGAATTTGACCGCCGAGCCTTTCACGCCGTCGGCGCGGAAAGCCAGCGTCACCAATCCTTTCGCGCCCTGTTCTTTGGCGATCTCGGTCAGCCCGTCGATCTCGCTGCGGGCGTAGTCGGCGCAGCCCGGCGCGACGATGGCTTTGATCTGCCCGCCAGATTGCGCCGCCCCGCTGAACACACCGAAGCCGCTCTGCGCCAGGGCAGCGGTCAGGTTAACCAGTTCCATACCGAAGCGCAAGTCCGGCTTGTCGATGCCGTAGCGCGCGAGCGCTTCCGCGTGTGAGAGACGTGGAAACGGCGAGAGGATGCGCTTCTCCGGCGTCACGGCGGGAATCAGCGCGGTAAACAGGCCCTCGACCAGGTCCAGCACATCGTCGCGGTGGACGAACGACATCTCCAGGTCGAGCTGGGTGAATTCCGGCTGGCGGTCGCCGCGCAAATCCTCGTCACGGAAACAGCGAGCGATCTGGTAGTACCGCTCGAAGCCCGCGACCATCAACAGTTGCTTGAGCTGCTGCGGGGATTGCGGCAGCGCGTAGAACTTGCCAGGGTGGACGCGGCTCGGCACCAGATAGTCCCGCGCGCCCTCCGGCGTCGATTTGAACAACTGCGGCGTCTCGATGTCGAGAAAACCGTGTTGGTCGAGGTACTCGCGAATGAACTGCACCGTGCGGTGGCGCAGAATGATGTTACGCTGCATCCGTCTGCGACGCAGGTCGAGATAGCGATAACGCAGCCGCAGGGCTTCATCCACCGGTGAATCGTCGTAGATGTAGAACGGCGGGGTCTGCGCCGTGTTGAGGATGCGCACCTCGCGGGCTTCCACTTCGACTTCGCCGGTCGCCCACTCGGTATTGACCTGGTCGGCGGGGCGCTGGCGCACAATTCCGCGCACTTGAATCACGTATTCGTTGCGCACATCGGCGGCAACGGCGCGCGCGTCGGGTGTGATTTCTGCACTGGCGACCACCTGGGTCAATCCCGCGCGGTCGCGCAACACGATGAAGATTACGCCGCCGAAGTCACGGCGAAGGTTCACCCACCCGGCCAGCGTCACCTCCTGACCCGTATGCGCAAGGCGCAATTCCCCACACGTATGGCTCTTGAACATAACATCCTCCCGTAAGATAGACCACCCCAGCACGTGCTGTTCTTGAAAACTCAGTCGATCTACTTCTGCTCGACCTGGATCGCCAGGCCCAGGTCAGGACGGGTATCTGGCGATCCCTCCGGAGCATTTCGTGACTACTGATCTGGCTTTAGATCACATCCCCTACTATACCACAAAGAACACGAAGCGGCAAACAAAAACGTTCCCGCGCCCGAAGTAGAGAAGGTTATTGTGCCTCTGACCGCCATTGCCAAAAAGAGTAAATGCGATTAATATTATAGTAATCATAGGATATACTCACAGCTAGAATGGAATGGATCACAGGCATACTGCCCGGTTGGCTGATCGAATGGATTCGCGTTTACGTCACGCCGTTTCTCAAGGTTCAGGTAAAGGTGATGGCGCGGGCTTTGCTGTCGGGCGTCACCGATACGCTGCTATTTCTCAGCCTGCCCCTCGTCATCAGCTATGGCAGCCAGGCCCTCTGGAGCAGTCGTTTTCAGCTCACAGCGGCGCAGCAAACCCAACTCGAACGCTGGGGCAGCGTGTCCCAGATCGTCGCCTACATAGAGGATGTTCCACCGGTCGTGCCGTTGGTCCTGTGGTACAAGGAAAGTGGAATGCGTGAGGAAAACCCTGATAACTGCGAAGGCATTATGGGACTCTATTCGGCGGTGACGTCGGGCGCGCTGCCCTGCTTTCCACCCGGCCCGCTCAGCGTCGATGAGGTCATACGGCAACTACGTTTGGGCACCCAGGTCTTCAAAAGCTATTGTCCGGACATTGCCTACACGACCACCGATCCCCGGCTGATCAAAAAATGCTATCTCTACTACAACGCCGGCCCACGCAGTCGCACCAATCCTGATGATTCAGCCTATGTGATGAACGGGTACGACGCCGCCCACCAGAATATGGTGCTGACCGACATTCAGGGACGCCAGTACCGCTTGACAGCGCTGGGGGCCTGGCCCACGCACATCGCCATGCAGATGCAGGTCGCACAGCGGCGCTCTTCAGGACTGCCGCCGATCATTCTGGCGCCGGTCATGCTGTTTCAGGAATTGTGGGACAAAATCTGGACGATGACCGAAGACATCGAACAGAAGCGCCCCAGCGACGTCGTGCTTGAGGCTGAAGCCCCCGCTCCCAGCGAGACACCTGCCGTCTTGTGCCGCGCGCCGATCGTCCAGGGCTGCTTCATCGAACCGCACAGCGACGGCGACACCAGCCTGCGCCCCAACCTCAGCCCACTGCTGCTCGCGCCATTCCAGCATGGGGAATTGATGTGCGGCCTGTTCCCCGGCATCGATCTGGTGCCGCCCAAAGCGTCCCTGGTCCTCGCTCCCATGCCGGGCTATCTCACCCGCTACACCGACGGGCGGGGCAACCTGACCATCCAGATCGAGAACGACGAATGGACCCTGTGGTTGATCGGGTTGCGTTCCTACACCGCCGGTGAGGGGATGATCACCGCTGGAGATGCTGTCGGCGCTGTCAGCGGTGTGGGAAGCCAGACGCCGGGTGTACATTATGCGGTTTATGATAAAATAACAGCAGGTTTTGTAGATCCATTGAGTTCCATACCGGCGGATGCCTGCCCGTCCGCCAACAGGTAATGTAAACCTTTTGGGAAGGAGAGAATTATGAATGCAGGAGCCTTGGTCGTACTTTTTCTCATCGCATTCGCCATCGCGTGGGCTTTCTGGTTGATTTTCAAACTTAACCTTAGCAATATCAACCTGGGAAAGTTACTCTCATATTTTGCCGGGGTCATTCTGACCCTGCTTGGCATCCTGTGGATTACGTCCTGGTTTCTTCCGTGGTGGGCAGTCCGCCTGGTACAGGGCACGCGACAATCGGCGACCGTGCAGGAGCTGCAAATTGCTGGCGCCGAGTTATTGAAGGAAATCGCGTCCACGCCAGGTGTCATGATCACCACAGCGCCCGTCATCCTGCCTCAACAACCGGTCGTGGTCACCCCAACGCCAACCATCAGCCCGCTTACCACGCCGGGAACCGGAGCGATTCAAAGCCTGCCGCTGGGCGGAGAACGGACGCATGTCGTGCAATCAGGGGACACGCTGTACAACATCAGCCGCCGCTATGGCGTCACCGTAGACCAGTTGAGGCAGCGCAACAACCTCACGGGCGATATGATCCGCGTGGGGCAGCAATTGATCATTCCGTAAGCCAATTGGTCCGTGAACCCACAACCTGTTGCCACACCACCAGCGACCCGAAAACGCGGTACTGCGTCTACGTCCGTGGACAAGGTCTGGCAGTTCTTCCAGCGCATCTTCACGCCTTTTCTGGAGAGTTTTCTACCCAAACCGCACTACCTGGAAGGTGAAGAGGTGCAACAGGTCATCGGGATGGCGGGCTACCGAGCGAAAATGCCCAAAGTGCTGGGCGTCGCTGGCGCGTTGATCCTCATTCCGGGGCTGATTTTTTTGGGGTCCGCCAGCGTGGCCCACAGAGAAACAACCCAGCTCCTTGCTTCCATGGTTGTCATTGTGGCGCTATTCCTGATCTTGGAAGCGGCACAAGAATGGCTGAATTACAATCAGTGGCAGTTCATCGTCACCAACAAACGCTTTATCCTCATCACGCCGCACCCGCAGCGACGCGGATTCGCCGACGTCATCTACCTCAAAGGCGGCAAGATTCAAGTCCTGGATACCAACTTCTCGAAGAATCCACTCTGGGGAATGTTTCAGATGATTCAAGGCACGCGCGATGTGATGTTGAGTATGAGCGGCTATGAATTTCAGGAGACTGGCGCGCAGGTGAAAGGCGGCTTGCGCTTCCCCGATGTCAAACCCGAAGACATCCGCCGGTTGGAAGAATTGATCTTTGGTTGATGGCACATCAACGTCGCCGTAAAAGCAGCATCACACAACTGAGCGCCAGCAGCAGCGCCGGGGCTGAGCCACACGTCGATTTCGACGGAGCACCCTCCACCGGCACCAACGTACGCAGCGACAACGGTGTGGGCGTGGGGGAGGGATCGGCTACTGCCGCTACCCGGTAGGGTGTAGGCGAGGCTGCTGGGGGGATGACAACCACCCGCGGCGTCGGTGTCGAGAGGCGAAAGGGCGTC
>JAKJAB010000296.1:0-298 GCA_022707725.1 Chloroflexota bacterium
ATGTTATTGTTTTACTGGATGGGGGGCGTTGAAATTCTGCTGTTCTTGGCTTGCGCCTTGATCGGCTTCAATTTTGGGGGCAACTTTGCGCTCTTCCCACTGGCGACCTCGGATATGTTCGGCGCCAAAAACCTGGGTCTCAACTACGGGTGGGTCTTCACGGCTTACGGCGTCGGCGGCATCCTGGGGCCGATCCTGGCCGGCGTTTTGCACGACGCCAGTCTGAAAAGCAACACGGGCCTGCAAGGATGGCTCACCGTCTTTATCATCTGCGGCGTCGCTTGCTTAACAGCGGCGG
>JAKJAB010000296.1:308-4724 GCA_022707725.1 Chloroflexota bacterium
TAAAAAAGTAACCAGTGATGGGTTATTCTCAAGGGTGCTCTTCGCCCGTTACTCACTACCTGTTACCCGTTATCCATTAGGAGGTGAATTATGCCAATCATGGCGAATTGGAAAAAACTTTACACTGAACGGTCAGTGAGCGCGAGAGAGGCGCTGCTCAAAATTCGCAGCGGCAGCCGCATTTTCCTGGGGCCCGCTTGTGGTGTGCCGCAGTATCTTTTGGAAGAGTTGGTGAAACTGGGCGCCGAAGATAACCGCTTGAACGACGTAGAAATCGTCCACATGCTGACACTGGGAGCAGCGCCCCACATCAAGAAAGTCTACGACCGCCACTTCCGTCACAACGCATTCTTTGTGGGGCCGGGCGTGCGCCAGGCAATCGCCGAAGGATTGGCCGACTATACACCCATTTTCCTTTCCGAGATTCCAGGATTGTTCTACAGCGGACGCATGCCCCTTGACGCGGCCCTCATTCAGGTAACGCCGCCCGACAAATTCGGGTTCTGTTCGTTCGGCGTCTCTGTGGAAGCGGTCAAAGCCGCTGCGGAGACCGCGAGCATCGTCATCGCGCAGGTCAACCCGCAAATGCCGCGTACCCTCGGCGACAGTTTCATCCACATCGAGGACCTTGACTATCTCGTCGAACATGACGAACCACTGTTAGAAATTCAACCCGCGGCGCCGGATGAAGTGGCGTTGAAAATCGCCCGGCACGTGACGCGCTTGATCGAGAACGGCTCCACAATCCAGGTGGGGATTGGCAGGGTCCCGAACGCCATCCTATACGGGCTGCGGGAAAAGAAGGATTTGGGCGTCCACACCGAGATGTTTTCCGATGGGCTGATCGATTTGATCGAAGCGGGCGTGGTGACCAACCGGCGCAAAACGTTCCACGCCGGTAAGGTCCTGGCTGCTTTCTGCGTGGGTACCCGCAGATTGTACGACTACGTGGATAACAACCCAATATTCGAGTTCCACCCCATCGACTACAACTCCCTGCCGTCCAATATCGCCAAGAACGACAAGATGATTGCGATTAACACCGCCTTGCAGGTCGATATTACCGGGCAGGTCTGCGCCGACTCTATCGGCCACCAGATTTATAGCGGTATCGGCGGTCAGGCTGACTTTATGCGCGGCGCATCGATGTCACACCAGGGGAAGCCGATCATTGCTATGCCCTCTACCGCTGAGACACCCCACGGTACAGTCTCACGCATTGTGCCCAGCTTGAGCATGGGCGCCGGTGTGGTGACCACCCGCGGCAATGTGCACTATGTCGCAACGGAATATGGCGTAGCTTATCTGCACGGCAAGAGTTTGCGCGAGCGCGCCGTGGCCTTGATCCAGATCGCACATCCCAAGTTCCGCGAGCAACTGCTGGCGGAGGCCAAAAAGATGCACTATCTCTATGAGGACCAGATTATCCCCGAGACGGTCTACCCTGTGGAGATGGAGCACACGGAGCAATTCGACGGTCTGGAACTGTTCTTCCGCCCGGTCAAGCCGAGCGACGAGCGGCTCTTCCAGGAATACCTCTACAAACTGTCCGAACGCTCGGTATACCTGCGCTTTTTCCAGGTACGCCGTGACTTCCCGCACGAGTTGGCGCAGGAGATGGTGGCCTCCGACTACGACCGCAATATGGGGATTGTGGGGACTTTGGGCACGTCCGACACCGCGCCGATTATCGCTGCCGGGCACTGGATGATGGACTACAATGAAAACATGGCTGAAATCGCTTTTTCGGTGATCGACGAGCACCAACGCAAAGGCATCGGCACGCATCTGCTCCATTTCCTGATACGTATCGCCAAAGAACGCGGTATCCACGGGTTCCGCGCCAACGTGATCGCTGGAAATATGGCAATGATGCGCGTCTTCCAACGTAGCGGCTGTGTCCTGCACACAGACTATGAAGGCGGAGAAATTTCCTTGTCGTTCCGGTTCGACGAGAAAGTCGATAGCCGTCCGGGACGTCGCTAAGTTATAGGCAGTGTTTGGAGTGTGACACTGTCGCGAAGGGTCATTTTGCCACGGAGACACGGAGAACGCCGGGTTCCTCTCGAACTCTTTTTGCGCCCTCTGTGCCTCGGTGGTTACTAATAGCAAGCAGGAGGGAGTTATGAAAGCACTCTACATCACCTCGGTACAACGCTTTAGCGGCAAGACAGCGTTCTGCCTGGCGCTAGGCCAACGCCTGCAACAAGAAGGTTACAAGGTGGGGTACTTCAAGCCGGTTTCGACGTACCCGTGGGAGCCGCTGCCAGGGCGCGTCTACGATGAAGATGCCACGTTCATCCACCGCATCCTGGGGATCACCGATCCCCTGGTCAACATGGTCGGTGTGGTGTTAGCGCCCTCGTTGGTGATGGAATTGCGCTGCGGCTGCATCGACCGCGACCTGATGCCGCAAATCGAGGCCGCTTACAAGCGGGTTGCGGTGGGCAAGGACATCATGCTGATCGAAGGGGGCGCTTCGCTGCGCGAGGGTCTGAGCCTGGAGGTCGATCCAGTTTCAGTCGCCAACCGCCTGGATGTCCCGGTGCTGGCGATGATCCGCTACCGCAATCCGGTCAGCATGGGCGACGCCTGCGTGGACGCCCAGCGGCAGTTCCGCGAACGCCTTGTTGGATTAGCTATCAACGCCGTTCCCGACGCCGAAATCCCGGGATTGCAGGAGTGTTTCTCGTGCATGGAAGGACGGGAAATCTCCATTTTGGGGGTCTTGCCGCTCCGCGAACAATTGCAATCCATCAGCGTGGGCGAGATTGCCGATGTGCTCGACGCTGAACCTCTCGTGTGCGCGGACAAACGCGATGCCCTCGTCGAAAACCTGATGGTTGGCGCGATGAGCGCCGAGCAGGCGCTACCGCGCATGCGTCGTATACCCGGCACCAAGGCCGTCATTACCGGCGGCGATCGGACCGACATCCAGTTGGTGGCGCTGGAAACTGCGACACAGTGCTTGATCCTCACCGGACATCTACGCCCGGTGCCCGAAGTGCTGCGCCGCGCTGAAGAACTGGGCGTGCCGGTTTTGTTGACCCGCAAGAACACGATGGAGACGGTGGATGCCATCGACGACGTGTTCGGCAAGACGCGCCTGGGGCAAAAAGCCAAACTGGACCAATTCGAGGCTTTGCTTGAGGAACACTTCGACTTCGCCCGGCTGTATGCGAGTCTGGGATTAGAGCACAAAGCCTAAAGTTAAAAGTTAAAAGTTAAAAGTTGAAAGTTGAAAGTTGAAAGTTGCAAGTTATAATTCGCGTGTAGAACGCGAACTATAACTTGCAACTTTTGTGTTTAGTCAACGGATCGAACGGATAGGACGGATTTTTCTTACGATTCGTGGAGATTGGTGTAGATCCGTGGTTTCAGGAGGACGAACGTGGATTTTGAAGTCTTGAACGGGCTGTTACGCCCAGAATCGGTAGCCGTCATCGGCGCATCCAATACGCCCGGCAAGATCGGCTACCTGGCCGTGAAAAATCTGATCGATTGCAATTATCCGGGACGAGTCTATCCCATCAACCCCAAAGAGACTGAGATCCAGGGCCTGCTGGCCTATCCCTCCGTGCTGGACGTACCGGGCGAGATCGACGCTGCGATGTTGATCGTGCCTGCCGAACGAACGATCGCCGTGACCGAGGAATGTGGGCGCAAGGGCGTCAAAGGGCTGATCGTGGTGGCCTCCGGCTACAGCGAAATCGGTCGCAAAGACCTGGAAGATGAACTGGTCGCTGTGGCGCGGCGCTACGGGATGCGCCTGTTGGGACCGAACATCGTGGGCATCATGTGCAACTCCGACAAGTGCAACGCCTCGTTCGGGCCGTTCATGCCGCTGCCGGGCAAGGCCGCGATGATCTCCCAAAGCGGCGCGCTGCTCATTGCGATGACGGTGGCGAGCTACGTCCGCAACGTCGGCTTCGACCGGATGATCTCCGTGGGCAATATGGCCGACGTGAACTTCGGCGATCTGGTGGAGTGGCTGGACCGGGACGAGCAAACAACGTGCATCACGATTTACGTCGAGGGCTTCCAGAACGGACGGCGTTTCCTGGAGATCGCCCGCCGGGCGCGCAAACCCATCGTCGCGCTCAAGTCGGGCGTTTCGGCGCACGGGGCGGCGGCGGCGGCCTCGCATACCGGCGCGATGGCCGGCAAGGGCAAGGTCTACGATGCCGCGCTACAACAGGCCGGCGTGGTGCGCGCCTCGGACCTGAACAACCTGTTCGACCGCACACTGGCGCTCTCGTTGCAGCCACCGATGGCAGGCAGCAACCTGATGATCATCTCCAACGGCGGCGGCGTGGGCGTGTTGGCGGCAGACGCCGCCGAGCGGTTCGGCATCCCGCTGCGCTTTGCGCCGGACGATTTGCAGGCTGCGTTGCGCGCCTACGTGCCGGAGATCGG
>JAKJAB010000297.1 GCA_022707725.1 Chloroflexota bacterium
GCGCAAAGAGCAGCGAGGAAATGTTGTGACTCAGGAACAACGCCGCCAGCAGCAATACCGCCGCGATGAACGGCCCCCGCCCACCGTCAAGAATGACGCGGCGAAAGGTCACCAACAGCCAGGGCAGCAGCGCCAGGGCCACAGACTCGGGCATGTTGCCCCGCCGCAGCGCATCCAGCAGTAGATAGGGCCCCAGGCTGTAGGCCAGGGCTGCGATCCATGGCGCCGGCGCACCGCAGACGGTGCGGTCCCCAAAAAGGTCGCGCGTCCACACATAAGCGCCCCATGCCGCGGCAAGGAAGCTGGCAGCGTAGAGCAAACCAAGCACGAGTGGCAGCGCGAGACCCGTCTGGTAGAGCAACGCACCCACGATGTACGGCAGCGGCTCACGGAAGTTGAAGAAGGGGTAACCGTATCCCAGAGCCAGATTGGGCACCCAACGGGAGAAAATCCATCCCTGCCGCCATGCCGCGTCGATAGCGGTGATGCGGTAGTAGTGCAAGTCGTTATCGTGGGTGCAGGGCAGCGCCGTCCCGCTCAGCAGCGGCAATAACGCCGGGAGCAAGAAGAACAGCACCACCATCAGATGCCACGGAGGAGCGAGCGTTCGAGTTTTCATCGAGGAGATTGTACCATAAATCGGGGGACTGCACATTCCAAACACAAAAACAGGGCGGCAACGTGCCGCCCCGGCTACAACTGCTGACTATGTGACTCTCTACGGATTCTGGCGGGACTCGCGATAGACGTGCCAGACGCGTTGCACCACCGTGAACCAGGTGAGGATCGCCATCACGATCAACGTCGGGCGCACCCACCCAAAGATCAGGCCCGCGCCCAGCACCACCACCCGTTCCAGGCGCGTCAGAATGCCAACCTTGCAAGTGTACCCAACGCCTTCGGCGCGCGCGCGTGTGTAGCTGACCATCACACTGCCCAGGAGAATGAGAAAGACGAGGTAGACTTCCATCGCTGCGCCCTGTCGCAGCAACCAGACGAGCAGGCCGAAGAGCAGCGCACCTTCGGAAATCCGGTCGAGTGTCGAATCGAGGAACGCGCCGAAGCGACTCTTCGCGCCGGAAACCCGCGCCAGTGCGCCGTCGAGCGAGTCCACTGCCGAGACGAGCAACACAAACACGCCGCCCAACACCAAACGACCAGAGGCGAGAACCGCACCCGTCCCAATGTTGAGCAGCAGTCCCAGCAAGGTCACAGTGTTGGGATGCAGACCCAGCTTCTCCAAAATCCGCGCGATTGGATGTGTGATGACCGTCGCCTGTGTGCGCAGGAAATCTGTCAGCGAATCGTATTGTTTAACCTTCAAGCGTTCCATTAATTTCTCCCTCATCCGACAAAGATATGCCCAACAACGCCTCTATCGTACCCACCAACTCCTGGAACGCCGCCGGTTGCAACTGATAACGCACCTCGCGTCCCACCCGCTCCGCCGTCACAAAGCCAGCCTGCCGTAACTGCGTCAAGTGCCAGGAGATCAACGGCTGGCTGACCCGCAACACATCTTCCAGATCCCTGACGTTCGATTCACGCTCCGCCAACGCAGCCAGGATGCGCAAACGCAACACCGAATGGAGCGCCTGGAATCCCCGCGTCAGACGACGCAGTTCTTTATCCGACATCCAATTGTCGCTCATGCTTCCAAATCCATAAATAACCGTTTATATGTCGTCCTTATCCTAACGCGAATGGGGGATTTGTCAATGCCTCAGGCCGCCGTACATTTCTAACCACCCAGGTTAGATGGGTTGCCTAAAATGGGGGATTTATAGTATAATAGGACTGATACTGTTGCAGAGACATCCACAAAACATAACGGCACATACTGACCGCCGGTACGCGCACAAGGGAGAAATTCTATGAAAGCTCAAACGCTGATCAAGCAATGGTTATCATCGCCAGCCCATCGTTTGGTGTGCACCCTCCTTGTTGTAGGATTCGGCCTTGGCGTGTTGTGGTGGTTGATGTCCGGACAGCCGGTGCAGGCAGATCCTGCCTTCATCTACGTGCGCACCGACGGCAGCGACACGTTATGCAACGGCGAGTATGATGCTGACGCGAGCGCAGCGCCCGACTGCGCTGTCCAGACCATCGGACAGGGCGTGTTCTCCGTCACCGTGGGGGGAACGGTCTCGGTGATGGCGGGGACTTACCCAGAAAACGTTGTCGTTGACAAGAGCTTGACCTTGCAGGGAGCAGGGGCAGGTAGCACCGTAATCCAGGGAGCCAATACAGGACAGGGAATCTACCTGCCCAACTACACCGCCGGGGTGACGATCACGGCCTTAACCGTCCGTAATTTCCAGGATGGCATCGTGTTTGGAACGTACAGCCACATTATTACGGATGTCGTCATTTCCTACGTTGACGTCATCAACAACAGCCGGCACGGCATCTTCAGCAATGCTGCACGCCTGACCAACATCGCCCTCAGCCAGGTGAATGCATCTTACAACGGGACTGGCGGAACCGTGGGACGCGGCCTCTTCTTCCAGTCCAGCGGTGCTGTGCGGAACCATGTCACCATCGAGGATGGGAATTTCAGTTACAACGCGCTGGTAGGCATTGACTTCAACATCGGGCAGGTGACCGATGTCGTTATTACCGGCAACACAGTGGAACACAACGGTGATGCCGGCATCGGTGTGCTCGGGGCATTTAGCGCCCTGATTGACGGCAATGAAGTCACCGACAACGGACGGTTCGGCATCGAGATCAAGAATCCTGACGGCGACGGCACCCTGACCGGACCCAATCGCGTTGTGATCTCGAACAACGTTGTCTCGCTAACCGCCCCACCGACTGTTGACCAACGCGACCACGGCGGCATCGTGGTGATCCGGCGCGATGTGGCGCTTGGTGACGGCAACCCCGACATTCCCTCAGGCGTGATCGTCACCGGCAACAGCGTGAGTGGCTTCCGGCAGACCCTCTCCGATCATGAGGGCTTCGGTATCGTGATTGAAGGCATAGAGATGCAAGCCGTAGGCAATGCGCTCCAGGATAATGATGTCGGCCTCCAGATTCAAGCGGGCAACGCGAACTATCCTGGCAACTCGCCGACGGGCAGCGCGACGGCGCCAGCACCCGACACCACTTACTTTGACCGCGGCAACTCGTCGATATCGGATGTCTTCCTGAACCTCAATACCTTCATCAATAACACGTATGGCATTTTGGTGCATGGGAACAGTTCAGCGGAAATTGTCAGCAGTGCCATTGATGCCACGACCACAGCCATCGAGATTTCCAACGACACCATCACCCATACCCTCAGTGTGACGGTGACTAACAATTTCATCTATAATGTAGGCACCGGTCTAAGTCTTACCGGCGCGGCCCCCATCCAACACGTCACGCTTGCCGGTAATACGCTGGGGGAACTGACTACAGTCTTCGATGTCGCCACAACAGGCGATTTCTACGCTTACGCCAATAACATCGCCAATTTCACGACCGGGATCATTGATCCTGGAGTGACGCTCAACGCCCGCCATAACTGGTGGGGGACATACAGCGTTCGCCCAAGCGGAGTGAATGACGATAGCTGGAATTACCGTCTCGGCGCGCTCGTCGAAGCGTGGGGGATGGATACGTTGGGCGACGCGGCTTTGACCAGCGCAGGGGGTAGCGGTCAGGGCATCATCATCAGCCACGGATACGGCCCGGCTAACGCGCCGTTTGGGCAGACCACGCTGCCGTATGGCAGCATGCTGTGCTCCGGCTACTACGATTACTTTGTGCTGAATGCCGCCGGCGTGTGGACGGCGCGGGTCCCGTTGGATACGGTTGTAGTGGGGTGTGACGCCCAAGACTTGACCCTCTACCGTTTCGCATTGACTGGTGGTGGCTGGCCCAACACCAGTTGTAGTGGCGCTGACTGCTGGCAGACACCGCCGGGTGTGATCCGCAACGGTGATACGCTCGAGGTCACGCTGGATGCAGGAACGATCCTGCAAGGCACGCCGTTTGTAGCCAGTAACGGTATGGCGAACCTCGTCGTCAGCAAAACCAACTTCCGCACCACCGTCCGGCCTGGTGAGACACTAGCTTACCTCATTACCATCACCAACACCGGCAACGTTCCGGCGACGGTGTCTGTCACCGACACGCTGCCCACCAACAGCGCTTTCCTGGTCGCCTCCGATAACGGAGGGGAGATCACAACCAGGGTCATCACCTGGCCCGAATTCACCCTTCCCGGCAACGGCGCGCGCACGACTCGACTTGTCGTCATCACCGTAAGCGATCCGTTGCCAGCCGGCGTGGATACCATCACCAACACCGTCATTGCCACAACGCCCAACGAGGCAGATGAAACCGACAATACCGCCTGGGACATCGACCAGATCAATGCCGCACCTGATCTGGCGCTCAGCAAGAGTAATGGCGGGGTCACAGCCAGACCCGGCGAGACACTCGTCTACACCCTCACGTATGCCAATCTGGGCAACCAGGGCGCCACCGGTGTCGTCATCACCGAGACCGTACCTGCCAATACGACATTCGATCCCGCTGCCAACCATCCTGACTGGAATTGCATCGGCGCGACCTGCACGTATGCTGCCGGCAGCCTGCCGGGCGGAGCCACGCGCAGCCTCACCTTCACCGTGAATGTCGATGCGTTGCTGCCCGCAGGGGTCACGCAGATCGTCAACACCGCCGGGATCGCCGACGACGGCCTCAACGGCGACGACACCAACCCG
>JAKJAB010000298.1:0-771 GCA_022707725.1 Chloroflexota bacterium
CCGTCGGCCCAGAATTCTTTCTTCCAGATTGGCGCGATCTCTTTGATGCGGTCGATGGCGTACCGCAGCGCGTCGAAGGTTTGGGCGCGGTGCGAAGCGGCGAGCGCGATGACCACCGCCGTCTCGCCGATTTCCAGCCGCCCGACGCGATGCACAATCGCCGCCTCGCGGACGTCCGTCCAGCACGCGCGGATTTCAGCGGCGATTTGGTGCAGCACTTTCTCGGCCATCTCCGGATAGGCCTCGTATTCGAGGTACAGCGTCTCGCGCCCCTCGGTGACGCCGCGCACTACGCCGATAAACGTCACCACCGCCCCATTCGCCGGGTCCGCCACCCGCGCCGCGACTTCATCTATTGAAATAACCTGTTCTGTGATCTCTATAAGCCTAGCCATCGCTGACTCCTGATTCGTAATTCGTAATTCGTAATTCGTAATTCGGCTTTCAACTTTCAACTTTGAGCTTCGAACTTTCAACTCGATCCACAAAAGCCCCAACACCGGGAAGAGCACAGCAGTGGGAAGCACGCCGACGGCGCGGAGGAAGTGCGGGGCGTCTTCGGCGAGGAGGGTGGGCAGCGCCATCACCGCTGTCCACAGGAGCGCCAGCGCAGCCCCGGCGTTGCGACGAAATCCCGCCAGCGCCGCGCCCACGCCGAGCACGAATGCCAGGCCGAGCGCCGGTTCCCACACGGGCCGCCACGCCAGGTTGTGCCGCCAGATGCGATCCCCGCGCACGACGAACATCCCCGCCGTGCGCAAGGTGTGGCGG
>JAKJAB010000298.1:781-4717 GCA_022707725.1 Chloroflexota bacterium
CCCCAAAAGTCGCCGCCGTTGATCTCCGGGCTGAAAATCGTCACCTGCCCGGTGCGCGCCAACACGATGTCAGGGTGGCGCAGCGTGTAGACGCCGAGCGGCGCAAGGACGAGCAACGCGATCCCACAAAACACCAACGCGCCGCGCCAGGCCCGCAGCGTCTGTTGGCGATGAAAGAGCAACCCGTACAGGATCATCACGCCCAATGCAACCGGCGTGAAGCGCGCGGCCATGTAGGTGTACCAACTCACGCCATAGAGCGCCCCGGCAGCGATCCAATTGCCGATTTTGGATTTTGGAATTTGGATTTTGGGTTTTCGATCCGCCGATTCGCTGATTCGCTGATTCTTGGTTCTCGATTCTTGAGTGCGAAGTCCACGCGCAAGCTGCGCCAGGAACAGCGCGGTGAACAGCGGCAACATCACAGCGCGAAAACCGATCCGGCTGAGGTGGACGTGCCACAGCGTCACCGCCAGCGTCGCCAGCGCCCAGCGCCCAGCGCGCCGTCCCCACAACACGCGCGTCAGGTCGTAAGTCGCCGCCAACGTGAGGAAACCGACGAAGAACGACGGCAATCGCACGGCCAGCGGGCTGCGTCCCAGGAGCGCAACGCTCGCTGTGACGAGGTAGATGAAGAGCGGTTCGCGTCCGTTGTTGGCGGGGAAGTATAGCGGGATGACGCCCGTTTCGAGCACCGCCGCCGCATCCAGACCGTTCTGCGCCTCATCGTGATAGAGACCCGGCGGTGTGCGCCCCGCGTCCCACAGCCGCAGCCCCGCCCCCACCAGCAGCAGAAACAGGAGCAACGCGCGTTCCATCCACCAATGAGAGAGATCAAGCTTTTTCAAGCATCGCCCTTTTTCTGTCAGCAGATTGAGCAGATGAAACAGATTCCTGTTACGAGTTGAAAAATCTGCTCAATCTGCTCAATCTGCTGATGATAATCAGAATTCACGGGCGGGGAAATCCCGCCCGTGTGTATTGCTCTTATTCTAGTCGAAAAACGACAATCTGCTACCCGGCCCCGCTCGCCCCGCCGCCGGCAGCGCCGCCCGCACTGGCCGCGCTCGAAGTGCTCGCCGAGCCGGAAGCTGCCATCATCGCCACGAACGCGCCGCGCCCGCCATCTTCAGCCGTAGCCAGCGCGCGGAACCACGCCGGAACCTCGATGTCCTCGTGCTTCTTGAGATAACGCGCCCACGGCTCCGCCAGGCCAAACGCTGCCGCGTAGGAGAGGTAGCCCTCGAATTGGTCTCGATGCACCAGTGTATCACGTCGACGGGTGACATCGCTCAGGTATTTGGCGAAGCTCTTCCACTCCATTGCCGTTTGCTGGTAATCCTCACTCAATGGGGAGAGCGACGCTCCCATAAGGATCAACACGAATCCAACGATAGAGACCGCTATCGCGATGAAGAGTGGCCACACACCCAGGGTACTCACCAACAATGCTGTGACAACGATCAACCCTACTCCCAAGAGCATCAGGAGCACGCCCCACACGATTTGTGCGGTGCGGCGTCGCTGGCGTTCCGCGTCGAAGAATCCCAGAGACTCACATTCCGACTTCAAGGCTTGAGTGAAAGACTTGAGGCGGCTGTACAGGCTATTTTGAAGTTTGCTCAAGCGTACCTCGGACTGGAGGCCGGATTTGTCACGGAAGAGCGTCTCGATCACGCCTAGCTCGTGCGGGCGCAAGGAAGCGGCGGTGCTATTCAGCCGGAAGACAAAGTCGCGGCCTTGCAGCCAGGAAGTGCGCTGCATTTCCTCAATGCTGATCACCCCGCGCCGGGCCAGATCGAAACACGCGCCCAGAACGTAGGCCCAGGCCCACGTCGTATCCACGCTGCCGTTGCGCATCAGGACACCGACAATGGCGGGTGGGAGGTCACTCGGCGGCAATGTCAGCAGGGTCTCACCGCGCGCAGACGGGATGCGCGCACGGCTGACAAACACGACCAGCAAGACAACAATGAGGGCTACCACGGTCGAGCCGATCAGGGCTAACACCAGGCCACTGCGTTCGCCGGATGCGCCCCGCATCTGCCATTGCGGCGGCGCGTCGATCAGACTGCCCGCGCCAAAACGTAGCGCCACGATGAGTGTGCTGTTCGGCTTGAGACCGCGGGCGTCGAACATGACGGTGTTCTCGCCCTGCACAATCGTCGCTGCGCCTTTATGCACTTCCGGCGCGCCGAGGAGTTGCGTCGTCTCGGGGTATGACACAACAATCGTACTGGCGGCGATGCTGTACTCGTACTCATCGGGGAGCGCCTGCCAGATCAACACGTCGGCGTCGCTTTCCTGGCGGATCACGCCCCACACGCGATAGGTCAAACTGAAAGTGCGCGTGCTGTCGGAGGTGGGAGCGAAATGCCAGGTGACTTTGACCGGGTCACGCCCGGCGATCTCGACCTGCCCGGCCTCTTTCCCTTCGGGCATCGGAACGCCATCCACACTCGCACTGATGACGTCGATACCGTCGGTGTATTCAGCAGGCAGGTGTCGGTAGACGTAGGTAAACGGCCCGCCGACGAAGCGCAGCGTCAGCCGCTCCGTCACTTCCAACGAACCGTCGGCCAGCACAATCACGTCCACGTCGAAGCGGTCGGCACTATAGGATTTGGCAACCGGTCCATGCCACGGCGCAAATAACAGGCTTAAGGTCACAAAACTGAGTAAAAGTTGCTGTAACACCGCTCTGCCCTCCTCGAAATAGTTGCGTAGTCGTTAGTCCAGCAGTTTACTCGACCACTGCTGCACTTTTATCTTAAACGGGATGAATGGGTTTGTCATTGTCCCTGAGGCCAAATTCACGCTTGTCCTCACGGATAGTTTTCCCACAGACTAACGACTATCTGACGACCCGACTATTTTCCGAGGTACAGGATGAGCACAGCCGCTACTCCCCAGAGGACGAAATCTATCTGCAAGGGGCGGTCGGTGAGCACCACTTCATCGGGCGCCAAAGTGATGCCGCGCACGTGGATGAGGTAAAGATAGCGGAACGTCGCGTAGATGACGAAGGGGATGGTCAACATCATCCAGTAACCAGAAGGCAGGTTGGGAGCGGAAAAGGTGTACAGCGCGTAGGCCAGGATCATCGAAGCGGTGACGATGCTGAGCAGGTGATCCAACAGCGCGAGGTTATACTCTTCCAGGCTGGCGCGGTGGTTGCTGGCCTCGCCGCCGAGTTGGACCAGTTCGCCGCGCCGCTTGCCCAGTCCCAGGAAGAGCGCCAACAGCGTCATACAGATGAAGAGCCACGGCGAAAAACGTTCCGCGTCCACCAGAGGAATGCCTGCGGCCACGCGCAGCACAAAGCCGGCCGCAATGGCGATAACGTCCAGGAGAACGATATGCTTGAGGTAAAACGAATACGCGATCTGCAGGGCCAGATAACCGGTAAGAATGGCAGCAAAAACCGGATTCAGCAATACGCCAAGAATGAGCGACCCGGCAGCGATTACAACCGCCAGACCAAGCGCCAGTTTGGGTGAGAGTTGTCCTGCCGCAAGGGGACGATGGCGTTTCTTGGGGTGCTGTCGATCCTTCTCCAGGTCCACAACATCGTTGATCGTATAGACGACGCCGGACACCAGACAAAACAACACAAAACCCACGATGGTCGCCCAGAGATACTGCCATTTCAGCAGTTTTTCATCGAAAACCAATGCCGCAAAAATAACGCCGTTCTTGATCCATTGTTGGGGACGCATCGTCCGCAAAAAAGCCTTAAGTGTGCGCATCACTTTACCTCCACAAGTCCTCTATCATACCCCAACCAGGCCAGGCGACAAGTGACTTGTCGAATTGGCGATTTCCCTCTATACTTCGGGCAGAGTCCCCATGTGGGATTCCACACCAACGAGGATGAAAAGGATTTCCTCAACGGATTCAACGGAATTCAACGGATATTTTTCCGTTGAATCCGTT
>JAKJAB010000299.1 GCA_022707725.1 Chloroflexota bacterium
AAGCCCCCTATGACAAGCGACGTTCCACCAGACGGTAAAGCTGCGGCTAACGATCCGCCTGCCGTCGGTCCCATCGCTGCCGCCCCAGATACGGCTGTCGCTACGCCTTGGATCCCCATAGTCGTCCCAACCGCTTGACTGACGTTGCGACCTACCTGCTGCCCCTCGTAGAAGCTTTCGCTTTGCCGGGTATCCCAGAAAGCATCAACCGTCAAGCTCAACACGGCATTGAACGCGCCGTAGGACATATCATTGGCGACTTGATACGTCACGCCGACGAGAAAGTCCACCCACTTCGGAGTATGACCGGAGGGATCGTGATATTTGAGCGGGTTATTGTAAACGTACGAGTAGCGATTCAGGCTTTGCGGGTTGGCTGGATTGGGTATAATGGAATCCGCACTGATGAATCTGCCCAGTTCCGGGTCGCACATCCGGGCGCCCATGTCGTACAACTTAATGTAATAGTCGCGCCGTTGACCGGTGAACTGCCGGTCGGTCGTCATCGAGCCACTGCGCGTCTCGCCATACGGGTAATAGCGCATGTCGCTCACTTTGCTGCCGCCCGTGTAACTTCGTCTGGAGCGACGGTATCCCCGTTGTACTCCTGTTTTTGTCGATTGAAAACAAGGCCACTTCGAGGACTGCGCTGCTATCCGTTGGCTGCCGGCATAGTAATACTTGATCATCGTGCTCGTACTGCCGGTCCACTCGAAGTGGTTGCCGACGTAGTAGGCGGCCACGCCGTTCAGCACGGATTTGACGCGGTTGCCGTCCCTGCTTCTGAGCAGGCTCCGTCGTAGACAAAGCTGGCGCTGGTTGCGCCGCTCACGGTCGTCAGGCGGGTTTCAGCCTTTGTGTTTCATGAGCGCCGCTGCCGGTGACGACGCAATCAAACAGCGCCACAATAAATGGTACTGCCTGCTGCGTCGTATCCAACTTGTACTATCTGGAAGTTACTACTTACCTATAATTTTTACCGTTGCCGCATCCGGTCTTTTGCAAACTATAAAACCCCCAACACCAAGAGACTAACGAAGAACAAATCGATCAAACATACTATTAGTATGAACCATCGAGCTTTGTTATCGAAAACATAAACCCTATTATGCTTTTTCCAAACTATAAGGACTGCTACTATCGTTAGTATAGCAATAAAGATAGGATTCATTCTAGCAGTGATCCAATGTTCTTTTAGACTGTCAGGCGCGCAGAACAAGACCCAAGCTTTCATTGTTAGCGAAGAAACAAAGGCAAAGCCCGCCAAAATACACAGGACAATCAAGAGTCTGTTTCTTTTATCATTCATATTGTTCTCAACTTACATTATTCTCAATAAAAATATGGGGCTTCGGGAGCGCCAGGATCAAACTTCATAATATCATAGCGCCAAGAAACATCTACTTCAGTGCCCCGAACCATAATCACTTGCTTAAAAATAGAGTCAGAATACCGATATTCCAAGATAATGTCCCCAGCCGCATGACCCATTAATGGATCGGCAAAAGCAACACCTTCTAGTGAATCATATGCCACGCCTGCTACGAAACCGATAATAGCCCCATGCGGAGTTTTGGTTGTCACAAGACCTATGACTGCGCCTACCACTCCATTGCGTATTGCATTGGGAAGAGTCGAAGCGAGAAACTGTGTTGCACGGTCAACTTGATACTCATACTCAGTGCATTGTCCAAGCTCGGCGATTGAAGGAAGACTAGATTTATGTGGATTAGGAACCACCACGTACATCTCTCCGTCTGGTCCTTTTCTACCTAAAGCCAGCCCCAACCCTGCTTCTCGCATTGCTATAACATCCTCTATTAGATAGTTGTTGTCACCATTGGAGAATTGTAAGCCGTTTTTGCCTAAACCTGCTTTTCCTACGAACTCCGCGTTGTTGTACAACAAGTCTCCAAAATGCAATGCGAGCAACATTTGTTGAATCAGTGGATCTAAACTGTCAAAGTCATACGTTACCCACTGTCGAATTTGTTCTTCTGTTAGGTGCCCACTCGGATCCGTATACCGTAGCGGATTATTGAGCGTGTACGCATACCGGTTGAGACTCTGCGGATTGGCCGGGCTGGGCACAATCGTATCGACGCTGAGGAATCGGCCTAGTGTCCCGTCGTAGTAACGTGCATTATAGAAATACAACCCAAGCGTCGCGTCTTCGATTTGTCCGGTAAAGCGCCGCGCGGTGGGCGTAGTGCCGTACGTATAGCGCGTTCCACCCCACGGATGATGCGCCTACAATACAGGCGACCTCAACTCCGCAACTTTGCTGCCGCTGCTGTTGGCAGTGAGCGATGTCGATCCCAGGTGATCGCCGAGCAGGTAGTACACCGTGCTGCTGCCTGACGCATCGCATCCGCTAATCATAAAGCCAAAGTCGGTGAACAGCAATTGGACTTCAACAATGAGCATTTCCGAGATTGTACTTTCTATTCTTTTTGCTGAGAGTTTCTCCGCAAGGAATCTAATATTACAAAAATCAGAAATAGTATTTGACCTACCCAACCAGCTATCCCACCCCAGGACCATAAATCGTAGATAGCAAGTGACTGTTCAGCCTGTTTGCACTGCGACCGTCACCCTGAGCGGAGTGAAACGGAGTCGAAGGGTCTTGGCGCTGTAAAAGTAGAGATTCCTCACTTCGCTCCACTCGTTTCACTCGTTTCGCTGCGTTCGGAATGACGGCTGAATAGTTACAAAATAACAATGGTTACAAAAGCACGGAAAACAGTCAGATTAACCCATAGTTAGCCACATTATGACGCGAGGAGTCACACAAACCAATATAACGTTACAGCGAGATCATACAAGATAAGTGAGAAAAATGCAAGCAACTTCCCTGTTTGGTTCATTGACACCGCTTTCTTTTTGAGTATAATTTCCTCGATGAAGGGGAGGGTAAAGCACACCGGAAGACAACCCTGGTACGCTCATTTGCAATGGCTGCAGCCGGGGTTAGGCCTGAAACGCTGGCTAGTCTTGCTAACCTTCGGGATTGCCTTGTTGAGCTTGGGCGGCGCTGCGGTGTTGCGCGCGTTTTATCCCCTCCCACCGTACTTTCACTATGTCACGCTACAGTTTCTGCCGCGTTTCGTGCGGGTGGCCTTGTTTCTCATCCTGGGGGTAGGGAGCGTTGGCCTGGCGCTGTGGGCGCTCAATCGCACCTTGTTGGAGCCTTTCGTCGCGGGAGCATTCGATGGCGTTCCCAATACGCTGTACAACTATCGCCGGCGCGGACGCGGGGCCAAAGTCGTGGTTATCGGGGGCGGGCACGGGCAGTCCACCATCCTGCGCGGATTGAAGCAGTACACGTCCAACCTGACGGCGATCGTCACCGTCGCCGATGACGGCGGTTCTTCGGGCCGGCTGCGGCGCGGTCTGGGTATCCTGCCGCCGGGCGATTTCCGCAACTGTATCGCGGCGCTGGCCGACGATGAGGCGCTCATCACCCGGCTCTACCAGTATCGCTTTGCTGGCGGCGAGGACTTGCGCGGTCACAGTTTCGGCAACCTCTTTATCAGTGCGATGGCGGGCATTACAGGCTCCTTCGAGTCGGCGCTCAAAGAGTCCAGCCGGGTGTTGGCCGTGCAGGGGCAGGTGCTGCCGAGTACGCTCGAAGCGGTGACGTTGTGCGCCGATGTGCAGGAGAACGGCGGCGCCCTCATTCGCGTGCAGGGTGAATCGGTGATCCCCGCAGCGCACGGGCGCATTTTGCGGGTGATGCTCGAACCGGCGATGCCCCGGGCTTATCCCGAAGCCATCCGCGCCATCCTGGAGGCGGATCTGGTGGTGATCGGGCCAGGCAGCCTTTATACCAGCATCTTGCCCAATCTGCTGGTGCCGGAGATCACCGAGGCATTGCAGGCGACGCGCGCCCCCAGGGTGTACGTCTGTAACATCGCCACGCAGCCCGGTGAAACCGATGGCTACACGGCGCGCGAGCATCTCCAGGCGCTCGAAAAGCATCTGGGAACGGGTCTGGTATCTACGATGGTGGTCAATGCGCGTGTGCCTGATTCCAAACCAACCGAGGCCATCGAGTGGGTGCAGCCCGATCTGGAACCTCGCAAAGGCCTGCACGTGATCGCGGCGGATCTGGTGGATGAAACGTTGAGCGGGCATCATGAAAGTGGGAAAATCGCGCGGATCTTGATGGAGTTGATACGCGATTGACAGTCAAATTTCTTCAATCCAATTCACAAAAGGAGTGTGTAGTATGACAACGAAAGTAGGTATTAACGGATTTGGCCGCATTGGGCGGCAAGTGCTCAAGGCGATTCGGGATTTTCATCCTGATACATTGGAAGTGGTGGCCTTCAACGACATCGGCGATTTGAAGACGATGGCGCACCTGCTCAAGTACGACTCCAACTACGGCCGCTTCGACGGCGTGGTGGAAGTCGCCGATGACGCCCTGTTCATCGATGGCAAGAAGGTCACGGCCTTCAAGGAAACCGATCCGGGCAACATTCCGTGGGGCGATATGGGTGTCGACATCGTGGTCGAGTCCACCGGCCTGTTCACCGTCAAGAAAGATGGCATCGACAAAAAGGGCCGGCAGGCCAAGGGTGCGGAGAACCACATCACTCGGGGCGGCGCGAAGAAAGTCATCATCTCGGCTCCGGCTCAGGGCGAAGACCTGACCATTGTGATGGGCGTGAACGACGATGCTTACGATCCCGCCA
>JAKJAB010000029.1 GCA_022707725.1 Chloroflexota bacterium
CCGCACCCTGGCAGATAACTTCGCGTTCTTCTATACCAATATGGGCCTCGGTGTTCCGCTGTGGCAAGCTTACGTCAACACGCCGGAGTTCTACGAACTGTCCGATCGCCTGCAACGCAGCGATTTCAAGGATATGGAAGAGCGCACCTCGATGATGGCGGAGGCTCTCAAGATGTCGCTGCAAGACTCTGTTCGCATCTGGCTGTGCGACCGCACCTCCCTCACCCCCAAGCGCAAGGAAGTCAAGGCCGCGGCTGACCTGTACGGTGGGGTATCCGGGTCCCTGATCTGGGCGTACACGCTGCAACGCAAGGGTGAGGTTGGTGGCTCTATGACCATCGCTATGCCGAGCATCCTCACCGAGCCGTGGAACCCCATCGCCGGCACGAACTGGATCTACGATATGATGCTGATCCGTGGTACGGGTGAGAGCGCGCTTGTGACCGATCCTTTCACCGGACTTGGTTTACCCCAGCGTCTTGAGCGCGCCGAGGTTACTGTACAGACAGGTCTGCCCGTCTTCAAGACCCACGATTGGATTGACCTGAAATTCGCGGATTCCATCGCAGTGCCTGCCGACGCGTGGGCGGACTGGGATGCCGAGCAGCAGCGCTTCCTCACCGTCGGTGAGGTCTACACGCAGCCCGTAACCGCACTGCGCAAGAGCATTGCTTACTATCCGGCCGATCTGTTCACCAGCCTCAAATGGCACGATGGCAGCAATTTCTCCATCGGCGACGTCGTCATGGACATGATCCTCACCTTCGACCGCGCCAAGGAAGCCAGCCCCAACTACGATGCGGCGTATGTCCCGAGCTTCGAGTCCTTCATCTCCAGCTTCAAGGGTGTGCGCATCGTTTCCGAGGATCCACTGGTCATCGAGACCTACTCCGACGTCTATTACCTGGATGCGGAAGATTGTGTCAGCACCTGGTGGCCTTACTACGCGCAAGGCCAGGGTTCCTGGCACGCGTTGGCTCTGGGCTTGTTAGCTGATGGCGCTGGCGAAGCGGCCTTCAGCGCCGACAAAGCCGATGAGTTGCAGGTGGAGTGGCTCAGCTACATCGCCGGTCCCACCATCGCCACCATGAAGACACACCTGGATGAGCTTGTCGCCTCTAGCGCGCTGGTTTACACCCCCACCCTGGGGCTATACGTGGACGCCGCCGAAGCGCAGGCGCGCTACGCCAACCTCGCGGAGTGGTACCGCAAACGTGGCCACTTCTGGATCGGCACCGGCCCCTACTACATGGAGCGCGCGTTCCCCGTCGAAGGCACCGTCATTCTGAAGCGCTTCCTGGACTTCCCCGACATGGCGGATAAATGGCTGCGCTTCTCCGAGGCCGCTATCCCTGTGGTCGAACTGGATGGGCCTGGTCGCGTGGACATCGGCAAGGAAGCTGTCTACAACGTCTTCGTCACCTTCAACGAGCAGCCTTACGCTAAGGCTGACATCGACAACGTCAAGTTCCTGGTGCTCAACGCCAAGGGCGAGGTCGCGCACGTCGGTCAGGCCGAGGCGGTTGCCGATGGCGAATGGAAGATCACCCTCAGCGCCGAAGTTACCGGCAAGCTCGAGGCTGGCTCCAACCAGCTCGAGGTCGTGGTGGTGTCGAAGCTGGTGGCTCTGCCCAGCACGGACGCCCTCACGTTCGTGACGGCCAAATAGTGTAGTTGGTTAAATGCGCTAGGGGCGAAAGACCGCCCCTAGCGCGCTTTTCTCAACGAGGATAGAAAGCGAGACGCGCTATGACCGAAGCTGCTTTGCCTGTACCATCGGGTGTCGAAACGTCGAAGACACAACCTTCTCGAAACTCCACGCTCAAACTGATGCGATATATCGCCATCAAATTGATCTCTCTTTTCGTCGCCGTCACTATCGGCGTGTATCTCACCATCTTGATCGCCAACATGGGTGGGTACGTGGATGAGATTCTCAAAGGCCAGATTCGTGAGACTATTTCTGTCTCGATCGGTATGGATCCGACGAAGAAAAATCTGACGATGGAAGAGCGCAACCAACTGATCAATGACTTGGTTGCCCTCGAGGAGCACCGCCTGGGGTTGGACCAGCCCTTTCTGGTGCGCAGCTTCCGTTTCCTCGGCCGCGCGCTGACCCTCAACCTGGGACGCGCGCAACGGATGGCGAGTGACAGCGGCTCGAAGCTGGTGCGCAACATCATCCTCGAACGTCTTCCGCCGACTTTGTTGTTGATGGGGACTTCCAGTATGCTGTTATTCTTTGTCACCCTCTTCATCGCTCTTTTTCTCTCCCGCAACTACGGCAGCCTTCTCGATAAATTGGTCATTGCGCTGTCGCCGACGTCCGCCGCGCCGGCCTGGTTCTATGGAATTTTTCTGTTGTTACTTTTTGCCGCGGTGCTGGGCTGGTTGCCGTTTGGCGGCATGGTAGACGCGCCGCCGCCAGAGTCCCCTATCAACTATGGGCTGAGTTTGGCGCGCCATCTGATCCTGCCGGTCATCGCCTGGCTGATCAGTGGATTCTTTGCCGGTGTCTATGGCTATCGCACGTTTTTCCTCATCTTCTCGATGGAGGATTACGTGGAATTGGCCCGCGCCAAAGGCCTCACGTCCAGAGAGATAGAGCGCCGCTACGTGCTGCGGCCGACTTTGCCCAATATCATCACCAACTTCGCTTTGACCGTGATTGGCTTGTGGAACGGCGCGACCATTTTGGAGACCGTGTTTAACTGGCCTGGGATAGGACGCCTGATCTATCAGGCGGTCGGTCTCTACGATTCACCGGTCATCATTGGAACGACCGTCATCAACGCCTACCTTCTGGCGGTTACAGTTTTCTTGTTGGATTTTATCTACGCCCTGGTCGATCCACGGGTGCGCGTCGGTAGTGGGGGGCCTCGATCATGAACGCTCTAAAACGCAACCTCAAAGAACTGGGGAAATACCCATCCGCGATTGGCGGGGGGATCATTATTCTTTTCCTGGTGTTTCTGGCTGTTTATGCCATTGTGACCATTCCGTACAATGAGGCGATTCGACTGTGGCGCGGCGGTGAGGAGATTTGGGGCGATAATCCCCGCATCGTACCGCCGGCATGGACCAATATTTTCCGTAAGGTCAAACAACCCGAGACTATTGTGCGTGACAGTCGGGATCCGGCTGATGTGACCTCCAAAACCGTGACCGAGATTTCGGAGGACATGTGGGATGTGGTGATGACGTTCGATTTCGACTACGATTACGACGCTTTCCCTCAGGAATTGAACGTCTTCATGAATGCGACCTTTGTCGAAAAAGGACCTTTTGTCTCCATGTTTTGGATCACGCCGGATGGTCGCGAGATTCGTCTGGGCGAGGTCACGGCCAAGCGTTCGGAAACCTATCGCTTCGTGCAGGATGAGCGGCTGTTGCGCCGCCTCAAAGGGGTCGAACCACAGATCGCGCTGTTTGCCGATCCTGACAAGGAGACACCTACGGTGCTCAAGGGGAAGTATCAGCTAAAGATTGCCGCCGTCACCTTCGAGGCAGGCTCCGATCTGGAGGCCAAATTTGTCGCCTATGGCACGGTGCATGGCATGGCGGGCACCGATCATCGCCGTCGCGATCTGACCATCGCGCTGCTCTGGGGAACGCCGATCGCGCTCTCGTTCGGGCTGCTGGCGGCGCTCGGCACGAGCGTCATTACGATGGCCATCGCAGCCATTGGAGTGTGGTTCGGCGGCGTCATCGACGAGCTGATTCAACGGATTACCCAGATCAACATTCTGCTGCCAACGTTACCGATTCTCATTATGGTCGGGACGTTCCAATCGCGGAGTATCTGGGTGATCCTGGGGTGGATTATATTGCTGAACTTGTTCGGTGGGGCGATCATCGGGTTCCGCGCCGTGTTCTTGCAGATCAAGGAAGCCCCGTATATCGAGGCCGCGCGTTCCTATGGCGCCAGCAGTTGGCGCATTATTTTCCGTTACCTGGTGCCCCGCATCATTCCGGTGCTGATCCCCAATCTCGTCAACGGTATTCCCGCCTTCGTGTTCCTGGAAGCGTCGTTGGCGCTGTTGGGGCTGGGCGACCCGGTGCTGCCGACGTGGGGCAAACTGATCGACGATGCGCGCTCCAACGGCGCGCTGTACAACGCGCAGTACTACTGGGTGATGGAGCCGGCCGTGCTGCTCATGCTCGCGGGCCTGGGCTTTGCGATGATGGGGTTTGCCCTCGATCGCATCTTCAACCCTCGATTGAGAGAGGTGTAGAACCTATGTCAACGCCACCTTTATTACATATCGAGAATCTGAAGTTGTATTTCCGCACTGGAAAGGGCATGGTGCGGGCCGTAGACGACGTGCATTTCGATCTCGAAGCCAACCATGCTGTTGTTGTGCTGGGTGAATCCGGGTGCGGCAAAACCTCGTTGGCCAAGGCCATTCTGCGGCTGTTGCCGCGTAACGTCGAAACCTATTCCGGTGAAGTCTACCTGAATGGCGTTGACGTGATGGCGTTCAATGACGAGGAGTACCGCCGCCAGGTGCGCTGGCGCAAGATGTCGATGGTGCCGCAGGCGGCGATGAATGCGCTCAATCCGGTCCTTAAAGTTGGCGATCAAGTGGCCGAGCCTTCGATCATCCATAGTGCGATGCGCAAAGAAGAGGCCCTGGAACAGGCCAGCAAGATGTTCCAGCACGTGGGTGTCCCGCAGGACTTCCTGCATCGCTACGCCTTCGAATTGAGCGGTGGGATGCGCCAGCGTGTCGCCATCGCGATGGCGCTGGTGACCTGGCCGGATCTCATCGTGCTCGACGAGCCGACCTCGGCGTTGGACGTTTTGACCCAAGCGAATATCTTCAATGTCTTGAAGGAACTGAAAGGCGAGCTGGGGCTGAGCTTCATCCTGATTACCCACGACATCGCCACCTCCAGCGAACTGGCCGACAGCGTCGCAGTGATGTACGCCGGGCAGATAGTCGAGACCGGGGACGCCCACCGCTTTTTCGCCGAGCCGCTGCATCCTTATTCACGCAAATTGATGGACAGCGTTCCCCGATTGCGTGGAACGCAGGAGCCAGATTTCATCGTCGGTCAACCGCCCAGCTTGATCAATCCGCCGACGGGCTGTCGTTTTGCGGCGCGCTGCCCGCAGTGTTTTTCGCGGTGTGTTGAAGATCCGCCGACCATCGCGGAAAACGGTCGAACCGTCAAATGCTGGCTGCATGTGGCCTAAAGGAGCTATCACGATGAATACCATAACAGAAACAGCTCAGGCGGAAGGCGCGGTCGTGGCAAGCGCACGCGGCAACGGCGACAACGTGTTGTTGTCGGTTCAGGATTTGCGGGTGTGGTTCGAGTTGCGACGCTTTGGCTTTGGCCACGCCGGTTATGTGCGCGCCGTGGATGGGGTGAACTTCGACCTGCACTACAGCGAAACCATCGCCATCGTTGGTGAAAGCGGTTGCGGCAAGTCGAGTCTGATGAAGACGATTTTGGCGCTCCATCGTCCGACAAAGGGGGACATCTTTTTCGAAGGCCAGAGCCTGAATGCGCTGCGAGGCAGCGAGATGCAGAAATATCGCTCCCAGGTCGGTTACGTGCAGCAGGACCCCTATGGCGCGCTGGCTCCCTTCATGAGTATCCAAAAGATTCTTGAAGAGCCGCAGATCATCAACGGGATCAAGAACAAAGCCGAGCGCGATGATCGGCTGCGCCGCGCTATGGAAGAAGTCAAAATGAGTCCGGTGGATGACTTCTTACCTAAATTCCCGCACATGCTCAGCGGCGGGCAGCAGCAGCGAGTGGTCATCGCGCGGGCGATGTTGTTGGATCCGAAACTCATCGTGGCCGACGAACCGGTTTCGATGCTCGACGCTTCGGTGCGGGTGGAGATTCTCAAGCTGTTGCGCGGGTTGCAGGAAGCCCATGACCTGGCGGTCATTTACATCACACACGACCTTTCGACCGTGCGCTATTTCTCGGAACGAGTCTTTGTGATGTACGCCGGGAAGATTGTCGAGAACTCTCCCATCAATGACCTGATTCGCAATCCTTGCCATCCCTATACGGATGCGCTCCTGGCGGCTACCTCTGACCCTGATGCGAATAACGCGACACGTTTCCGTGATGTGCCCCCTGGCGAGCCGCCCAGTCTGGTCAAGCCACCTGCTGGCTGCCGTTTCCATCCGCGTTGCGCGCGCAGGATCGAGGGCCTGTGCGAAGTCGAGGAACCACCTTACTTCGAACCGGAACTCAATCACTTTGCCGCTTGTTGGCTGTACCGATGAACAACCTGCTAGCGCATCCCTGGAAGTTGCTGGTGGTGGGATTTGTGTTCCTGTTGCTTGGCGTGCTGCTGCCGCTCTTGATGGTGTTGCGGGTAATCCCCTCAACATTCTTCCTGAACTTCCTGGCCTACGCGGCGTCTTTTTCGGGTATGATTCTGGGGATGATTGGCGCTGTCTTGTACGGTCGTATACACACGAAATAAGCCCGGGTGTGCACGTCGTTCACAGCCCCGCATCGCTTATGGCTGCGGGGCTGTGCTGTCTCTCGCGCATTTTCTTGACTTTTCGATTTTTGTCCTTAAAATAAAGTTCGTTTATGATGACAGTCGTTTCTGTTGCAACATGCAACGCGCACTGTCGCCGATATAGGCCAAGGACTGAGTTCCAAAACGTCATCCCCATGAAGGAAGAGATAGATGTCATATAAGAAGCCAATGGTCATATGGGGGGCACTTGTGCTGTTGAGCATAATGTTGTCCGCCTGTAACATCATCCCCACCCCTGAGAGGATCATCGAGACCGTCGTCGTCGAGAAAACCGTCGAGACGATCGTCGAGAAGGTCGTCGAGAAGGTCGTCGAAAAGACGCCGGAACCGATCACCGAAGGTCTCAAGACGCTGGTGATCTGCCAGAGCGAGGAACCTGACACGCTGTATCTGTATGGTGAAAATACGTTGGCCGCGCGCCATATTCAGCACGCCGTATACGATGGCCCCATCGACAACCGCACCTACGCCTACCAGCCTGTTATCCTGGAGAAATTGCCGAGTATCGAAGATGGCGATGCGATCATCAACGCCGTCACCGTCCAGGCTGGCGATATTGTCGTGAACGATGCCGGCGATCCGGTTGAACTGACCGAAGGGATGATGGTGCGACCATTCGGTTGCCGCTCAACGGAGTGCGCCGTGGAGTTCGAAGGCCCCCCAATGGAAATGGATCAGATGTTTGTGACCTTCAAGCTCATCGGCGACCTCACATGGTCCGACGGTGAGTATTTGACCGTGGATGATTCAATCTATGCCTTCGAACTGGCGGCTGATCCTTCTACTCCGGTGGACAAGTTCACGATTGACCGCACCGCCTCTTACGAAGCGGTGGACGACAGGACCGCCATATGGATCGGCCTGCCGGGCTACATCGACAAGACGTACTTTACGAATTTTTGGCCTCCTCTGCCCCGCCATCTCTGGCAGGAGCAACAGGGCTACGGCGCGGCAGACCTGCTGGAAGCAGAAGAAGCTGCGCGCATGCCGATCGGGTGGGGGGCGTTCGTGATCAAGGAGTGGGTGCCCGGCGATCACATCACCGTTGAGAAAAATCCCCTCTATTACCGCGCGGCAGAGGGACTGCCTTACGTGGATAACGTGATTTTCCGTTTCGTCTCTGATCCCAACTCCGCCCTGGCCCAATTGATCTCCGGTGAATGTGATATTGTCACCCCGGATGCGTTGTCGGCAGACCTGACCCCCTTGCTGCTCAAGCTCGAACAGGAAAGCGTGCTCAAGCTCGCCAGCGCCCCCAGTACGATGTGGGAACACGTCGACTTCGGGATCGGCTCCGCGCCTGCATACGCCCGTCCGGATTTCTTCGGCGACGTGCATATGCGCCAGGCGTTTGCCTATTGCCTCGACCGCCAGATGGTGGTGGACACCGTGTTGTATGGGCGCTCGAACGTCATCAACTCCTATTTCCCGCCTGCACATCCTTATTACGCTGCGGATTTGACCGAGTATCCCTACGATCCCAAGAAAGGCCAGGCCCTGCTTGAGGAAATGGGGTGGGTGGATGCCAATGTCGATGGGGTGCGCGAGGCCAAAGATGTCAAGGATATTTCCGACGGAACGCGGCTTGAGTTTACGTGGTTGAGCTTCACGGATGCGCTGCGCACCCAATATATGCAAATCTGGCAGCAGAATCTGGCCGGCTGCGGATTTATGGTGAACCTGGAGAACGTCCCGGTGGGGCAATACTTCTCCAATGGGCCGGACGGCCCGCTGCTCGGTCGGCGCTTCGACGTGGCCTCTTTTGCGAGCAGCGTGGAGCCGTCTTGCGAACGCTATTTGAGCAATGCCATCCCCTCCGCCAATAACGGCTGGATCGGGGACAATGTTTCCGGCTTTACGAACCCCCACTTCGACGCGGCCTGCAAGCGCGTGCTCAGCGCTCTTCCGGGTACGGCCGATTACATCGAGGGGCATCAGGAGGCCCAGCGCATTTTCGCCGAGCAACTGCCGGTGCTGCCGCTCTTCTCGCACTACACACTGGCAGCGATCCGCCTGGAGGTCAAGGACTTTGTCATGGATGCAACTGAAGACTCTGCAATGTGGAATATCGAGATGTTTGACACTCGATAACCGTAGCGTCTGTTGAGTGGTGGCAGCGTTGAGGTGCTGCCATCATTTTTTAGAAGGATTGTAACCGTCTTAATGGGACAGCGCCGTTAATCGAAATCCTATCACCGAGAGCACCGAGTACTTAGAGGTTTTTTCTCTGTGTAGTCGGAGGCTATTTTGGGAGGAATGGCTCGTGGAAAACACGACACAGATTGATAAGATACTTGAAGTGCGCGGCCTCAAAACGTACTTTTACACCGATGATGGGGTGGTGAAGGCCGTCGATGGGGTGGATTTTGATGTCCGGCGTGGTGAAATCGTAGCGCTGGTGGGCGAATCCGGGTGTGGAAAAAGCGTGACCTCGTTCTCGATTATGCAGTTGGTGGGAACTCCCGGAAAAGTTGTGGGGGGCGAGGTGCTGTTCAACGGCCAGGATTTGTTGAAGCTACCCGAGGCGGATATGCGGCTATTGCGTGGCGACCGGCTGTCGATGATTTTCCAACAACCCACCTCGTGCCTGAATCCAGTGTTCCGTGTGGGCGACCAGATTGCGGAAGTCCTGCAGATTCACCGGGGCATGGACAAGAAAGAAGGCTGGAAGAAAGCCGAGCACTTGCTGCGCACGGTCGGCATCCCCGAACCGGAGAAGCGTGTCCATTCGTACCCCCACGAACTTTCGGGCGGCATGGCGCAGCGCGTGATGATCGCCATGGCGCTGGCCTGTGAGCCGGAACTGCTGATCGCCGACGAACCGACGACGGCGCTTGACGTGACGATCCAGGCCCAAATTTTGGACCTGATGCGCGGCCTGCAAGGCCAGCTCGGCGCTTCGATCATCCTTATCACGCACGATATGGGCGTGGTCGCGGAGATGGCCTCACGGGTGTCGGTGATGTACGCGGGTCGCGTGGTCGAACAGGCCATCGTCGAAACGCTTTTCGATAACCCACTGCATCCCTATACGCATGGGCTGTTGGCCTCTATCCCGGTGATGGGCGTCGTGAAAGATCGGCTCGATACCATTCCCGGCGCGGTGCCCAACCTGATTGATCTGCCGCCGGGTTGTAAGTTTGCCCCGCGCTGCCTGGCGCGTCTCGAGCACAATCTGGAGGTGTGCACCGAGCGCGAACCCGACCTGGTCGAATATGCACCGGATCATTATGTGCGTTGCTGGCTTTACCAGAATCCAAAGGAGACATCCGATGACTGAGGTACAAGGGCGACCCGGTCATGACAACGGAAAGAAAGACCTGGTGGTCGTGCAGGATTTGGTCAAGTATTTTCCCATCCGCGGTGGACTCTTGCAACGCGTTCAGGCGTATGTCAAAGCCGTCGATGGCGTCAGTTTCACGATCAAACAGGGAGAGACATTGGGGCTTGTCGGCGAGTCCGGCTGCGGCAAAACGACGGTCGGACGCACCCTGCTGCGTCTGACCCCGCTGACCAGTGGGCAGGTTTTTTTCGAGGGCCGCGACATTTTCGCGCTGCGTGGCAATGCGCTCAAGGACATTCGCAAGGATATGCAGATTGTCTTCCAGGACCCGTACTCCTCGCTGGATCCGCGCATGCCGGTGGGCGAGAGCATCATGGAAGGATTGGTCGTCCATGGCATTGGATCGCCCGAAGAGCGCTGGGAGAAGGTCATTCACCTGCTGCGGATGGTCAACCTGGAAGATTTCCACGCCAAGCGTTACCCGCACGAGTTCTCCGGTGGGCAACGCCAGCGGATCGGCATCGCGCGGGCGCTAGCGCTAAACCCCAAGTTCATCGTCGCCGACGAACCGGTGTCGGCGCTGGATGTTTCGGTGCAGGCGCAGGTGTTGAACATCCTCATGGACTTGCAAGATCAACTGGCGTTGACCTATATGTTCGTCGCGCACAACCTGAGCGTGGTGGAACATATCAGCACGCGTGTGGCCGTGATGTATCTCGGCAAGATGGCCGAACTGGCCGACCGCCACGAAATCTTCACGCATCCCTTGCACCCGTATACGCGGGCGTTGATGTCGGCCATTCCGATTGCCGATCCCCGCAAGGCCGGATCGCGTGCGCGCATTATCCTCGAAGGCGATGTGCCTAGCCCGATCAACCCACCTCAGGGCTGCCACTTCCACTCGCGCTGTTCCTATGCGATCAAAGGATTGTGCGATCAAGAAGAGCCGGTCTTCAAGGACTATGGCTCGGGACACCTCGTTGCTTGTTGGTTGGTGGATAGGGAAGCTGGCTAGTGGCTGGCATAGATAGAAGGAAGAGCGGAGGGCACACATCCCTCCGTTTTTTTGTCATTGCCTCCTCAGTGTGCTTTCCAAATTGGCTAAGGCGGGGTATAATTTATTGTAGGAGGGCAGAAAACGATGCGCAAACAACCTGGCTTTTTAGGGGTGTTGGTCGTGCTGGTCATCGTGACCGGCTTGTTGGTCTGGTGGATTGGCTCCACGGCCAACAGCGACCGGCTGTGGTTCTTGCGCGTCTTCAATGCACGCACTGATTGGATTTCGGTCTACTGGGATGGCGAGACGTATCTGTTGTTTCCCGAAGATCCGGCCTACGAAGAAATTATGTCCGCTTTTGCCGACGGTGTGGCGCATTGGACGGATTACGAGGGCGATGCGCTTCTGGTCGACGACAGTCTGGAACGTTATCGCACTGCGGGGCGTCTGCTGGAACTGCATTACAACAAATCTGTTCAGGTGCATACCCGGCATCTGTTTCCCCGGGCGCGGTGCTTTTTTGTCCCTCTCGCGGACGCCGACGCGAATGCGCGTCGGGTGTTTGCCGGATGGGATGACACGCCGCGTGAGGCTGCGTTGAATCTTAACGCCGCGCGGTTTGCGCGCTTGTTGGCGGCGATCGAACAGGCCGTCCCTGGTGAGTAGGGGTAGAATGGTCGATTCGCAAGCTCGTATCCTGGTGGTCGATGACGACCCCAAAATGATCCACCTGGTCAAAGAAGTGCTGGATATGATCCCCTGCGAGGCGCTGGTCGCCGACGAGGGGGAACGGGCATTGGCGCTGTTGCACCAGGAGTTGGAAAAGGGCACGCCGGTCGATGCTGTGTTGCTGGATGTGATGATGCCCGGAGAAGACGGCTTCCGCATTTTGGAGCGGATGAAGGCCGACGCGCAGTTGGGACAGACTCCCGTCATCCTTATCACCGGCCTGGATTCCATTCCGTCGAAGACGCGCGGCCTCCAGATGGGGGCCGATGATTACATCATCAAACCCTTCGATCCCCAGGAATTGATGGCCCGCGTGGGTGTGGTGCTGCGTATCCGCCGGACAGAGCAGATGCTCCGGCGGCGCAACCAGGAATTGGCGGCCCTCGATGACATCAATCGCATGGTATCTTCGAGCCTGGATTTGGACGAGGTGCTCGTTTCGGCATTGGAGGGCCTGGGGCGCTTGATCGAAACGGATGCGCTGGCCCTGGTGCTCAACGACGAGGAATCCCAGGCGTGGGTGGTGCGGACGGCGCGCGCGCAGTCTGAAGTCTGGCTTGAAGGCCGGGTCGTTCCCGCTGACGATGCTATTCTGCGCGGCGTGGTCATCGGCAGCCGTTCTATGTTGTTTCGCGGAGTGGGTGAAGGCTTCTGGAATGAGGCGCTCGCTCGCACGCCCCTGGATGTTCTGTGCGTGCCGCTGACGAAAGGCAGTACGCGGATCGGCGCGCTGGTCGTGCTGAAGCAAACGGCAGGCCTGGACGAGGAGTCGATCCCTCTGGTGGAGCACCTTGCGGCGACCGTCTCGGTGGCGGTCCAGAACGCGCGCTTGTTCCATGATTTGGAGTCCTTTGCCGAAGAAGTCGAGCGTTCCCAAAATCAACTGATCCAGGCCGAAAAGATGGCAGCGGTGGGCCGCCTGGCGGCGTCGTTGGCGCACGAAATCAACAACCCGTTGCAGGCGATCCAGAACAGCCTGCACCTGGCCCTGCATCAAGGGTTGGAGGAGGAAAAACGCCGCCAGTTCCTCGAAATGGCGCAGCAGGAAGTGACCCGCCTGGTACAGATTGTGCGCCGCATGTTGGATTTCTATCGTCCTTCGTCCGCGATGCAACCCCTGGATGTCAATCGCCCGGTGGAAGATGCTCTGGCGATCGCTGGCAAGCGTCTGCAACAAGCGCGCATCGAGATCGTATCGCGGCTCTCTTCCAATCTGCCGCCGGTGCGCGGCGCGCCTAACCAACTAACGCAGGTGTTCCTCAACATCATCATCAATGCGGTGGAGGCTATGCCCGAGGGTGGGACCTTGTGGGTGGGCAGCGCCTATCACGCCGAGCGCCGGCAAATTGTGGTGGCATTCCGCGATAGCGGCCCCGGCATCGCACCGGAGATGCGCGAGCACATGTTTGAACCCTTTCACACCTCGAAATCGACGGGTACGGGGTTGGGATTGGCGATCAGTTACGGCATTATCGAGCGGCATGGGGGAATGATCGAAGTGGAAAGCCCGCCAGGCACCGGGACGACGTTCATCGTGCGTTTACCGCAGCAATACGAGGAGGCTTGATGGAAGATATTCGCATTCTGGTGGTCGACGACGAGGCGGCTGAGCGGATCACGCTCGGTGAAGTACTGCGTCTCGAAGGCTACCACGTCACGTTAGCGGCTTCTGGCGAGCAGGCGCTCGCCATCGTGCGCCAGGAGCCGATGTTCGATCTGGCCATTCTCGACCTGCGGCTGCCGGGCATGGACGGCTTGCAGGTGCTGGACGGTATCCGCAGAATTTCGGCGGAAACCATCGTCATCCTCATTACCGGTTACGGCACATTGGAGACGGCGGTCCAGGCTTTGCGCAAGGGGGCTTACGATTTTTTGCTCAAGCCCAGTCCTGTGGAAGAGGTGTTGGTCGCTGTACGGCGTGCGCTCTCGGAGCTAAAGGCCGGGCGTCATCGTCGTTTGTTGATCAGCCAGTTACAGAATACGCTGCAAGCTTTGGTCGCCACAACGGATGGTCTGATGGGCGTAGAGGCGCTGTCCGATCTGGAAAAGGATGACGGCGCTACCGTTGTCGGCGATATTCAGATTGACAAGGGTAAACACCTGGTCACATATCGGGGGCAGCCCGTCGAACTGACGCCGACGGAGTTCCGTCTTCTGGAATGTCTGGTTGGACGGGCGGGCGAGGTTTGCACGCCGCAAGACCTGGTGCGCTGCGCGCAGGGGTACGACACCGATGCCTGGGGTGCACGCTCGATCGTGCGGGTGCATATCCGGCGTCTACGGCGCAAGCTGGAACCCGATCCGGAGAATCCGCGCTACATATTGAACGTGCGCGGCGTGGGGTATCTGTTCGCCACCTCGCCGGAGCAGGCGTTGCAGACCCTTCAAGACGAGGACTAGTCGGTTCGCATGTGAACCGCGACCGGTAAAAAACGTGCCAGGGGCGTTTATTATCGATAAATATATTGATTTGCTTTACTGTGGGTTGGCGTTAGAATTTGGTTGTCGTTGATTCCTCAAAGGATCGGGAGGGCAGTGTATGGCAGATAAAGAAAATGTCGTGAAGATGCAGAAACTGCGTCGGACGGTGGATCGCCTGCGCAATATGCGCTCCAGTGCAACCCCTTCAGTCATCCGCAAAACCTCATGGTTCGCGCGGCTCAAAGCCCGTCTGGGCTTGATCCCTGTGCCGGAAGGTGCTGAGGAATAGGGCCGCATCAACATATCCTGAATGAAATAAAAAAACAGCGCGGTGTATCACCGCGCTGTTTTTGTTTTATACTCTACCACCACAACAGGAAAACGTTTTGGGCCGTTGTGGTCAAACTTCCATAGGTGACGACAGCGCGCACGATAATATTCGTGCCGGAACGCCCTTTATTGACGGGCAACGAGGCGCTGACAAAGCCGCGCTTGTCGGTGGGGAGCGTCTGCGTGCTGCCGGGCAGGACGGTATTCGTCGATTTGTCGACGAAACTGATGCTGACCTGGGCGTTTTCTAGCGGCCTGCCGGTGTTGTCGTTCACTAAAACCGTCACAATCTGATTGCGCTGCGTGCTCATCACAGAGTAGCGTAACGACACCACTGCCTGCAATCCGGTAATCGGCATACTCTCGGGTCTGCTGTCTTGGCCAGGATTTTCCTGTAGCAGCATACGATAGCTATACATCTGGAAGTAAGCATCTCCCAGATTGCCGACGGCTACGGTGTTCGTCGCATTGTTGGGCTGCCATTGCAGCTTGAGACGTTGGAAGTATTGGACAATCTGGCCATCCTCAAAGTACATCTCTGTGATGGGATAGCCGAAGACGTCGATGCCGCCGTTTTTGTTGAAGAAATCGAGGAAAGCGTACGACACGGTGTGCCCCGTCTCAGGGAAATAAACCTTGCGGCGCGAGCGCGGCGTCGGTTCGGGTACCGGAGGTTGCCGGTATTTCAGCTCTTCAGCCAGCAATCCCAATTGGACCTTGTACGGGTTGGGGTTTTCAGGATGCCATTCCATACGTGCTTTCTGGAAGTATTGCACCCGGAGTCCTTGATCCACAAACTCCTCAGTCAGAGGATAGCCGAAGATCTCCAACCCGCCATGGGTACGGAAGTAGGCGTAAAACTCCCCCCGCACCCAAAGGCCGGTTCCCAAGCCAGTTTCGAAGAATTCCTCTGTTATCCCGCCGTCCTGCGCGAGGCTGGTTTGTGGCGCGAAGAATCCTACCGTGAGGGCGAGCAAGAGCACTATGCTAATTTTTCTAAATAACTGTATCGATTTCATGGTTTCTTGCCTATAATTCAACTGGAGTGTTCCAATCATGCATAGCTGTATGCACGCGCATTGCTGAACTCCACAGAGTCCATATACTATTTTACACGAAAATTACTCACAATGCAATCCCTTTTTTGTAACTATTCAGCCTTGAGGTGGGACGCACTTAGCTGAACCAAAAACGGCAATTTTTGCGCTTCCTACTGTCATTGCAGGCGTAAAAGTACGTCCCACCTGAATAGTTACCCTTTTTTTACTTTTTTGCGTTGCCGTTTTGTGGCAATTCCGTTGGCGTAGACAGCCAAATGACGTGAATGGAGTGGAATCGGCAAAGATTTCATGTTTTTGTTCGATTGGGGACTTGACATAGAACAAATGTGCGATTATAATAAGTTTGGGATAAGTTGGGATAACGGAACAAAAGCCCGTGAGCGTGGAGGTGGAGGATGAAGACGAAGACGAAGAATACCAAACTGCCCGAGCGACAAGCGAAAATGTACGCTTTCTTGAGCGATTACATCAACACGAATGGCTTTCCGCCGACCGTGCGCGAAATCGGCGAAGCTTTGGATATTCCCTCAACCTCTCTGGTATCTTACTACCTCAAAGGCCTGGAAGAGCGTGGTATGATCGACCGCGAATCATCCATTTCTCGCGGCATTCGCCTGGTCTCTGACCCCTATCAGCCGACTGATTTTTGGGCCGATAGCGGCGAGACGCTGTCGATCCCCTTCCTGGGCTATATCGTCGCCAGCGCACCCATTCCGGTGGAAGCCCTCACCGGGACTGAAACCGTCGAGATCAACCGCGCCCTCTTTGGGCGGGACGTCAATGGGCTTTTCGCGCTGCAAGTCCAGGGCAATTCGATGATCGACGCGCTGATTCACGATGGCGACACCGTCATCCTACGCCACCAGGACCGCGTCGAGAACGGCGAGATGGCTGCCGTCTGGTTGAACAGCAATGCCGAAACGACGCTGAAAAAGGTCTACTATGAGGGCGCGCGCGTGCGGTTGCAGCCTGCCAATCCCACCATGGAACCGATCTTTGTCCCGGCGAACGATGTGCGCGTCCAGGGTAAAGTGGTGATGGTTATCCGTCAACTCTCGAACTGAGCCTTTTGTAGAGCGAATTGTCAATTCGCCCTACCGCGATTTGTAGATCACCGGCAGATAGCACTGCCACGGTTCCACGTTCAACCACAAGCGTTGTTCCCACCGTTGACCTGCGCCGTCCTCCAGAATCGCATCCACGCGGACCGGTCCTTCCCGGCTCCACACGCGGAACGGAACGGAAAGCGCGTGCGTTTCCCCGACGCCAAGAGCGCCTTCCCACACCGTCAGCCCCCAACCGTTCGTCAGGGGTAGGGTCGCCGTCACTGGCGATACGCCTGAGGTGAGCCACGCTTGCATTTTCCCTTCTGTCGCCGCGCCCGGTCCGCTGTTCCGCAGCGCGAAGGCGAGGGTCAGCGGCGCACCGGGACGCACTGTGGCCCATTCCGGCGAGAGCCACGCGCTTGCCGACAAATCTGCGCCGTCGATGTGCAACGCGGTGTCGCGCGTGAACGTAAAGCCCCACGTCGGCAGTCCCAGGGTGAGGGAGAGGGGGATGACTGTGCCCGGATCGCCTGTCGCAGCGGCGGTCCACGTGAGCGTTAGCGGGGTGTGCGGCTGGAGCGCGCCGCTCCAGGTGATGATCCGTGCCGTGGGATCGTACTCCCAGACGGGCAACAAGGTGTCCTGGATAAGTGTCACTGCGGGCGGCAGTGTGTGGGCAATATTCGTTGATAGCGTTTGGACAGCATCGTTGTAGAGGGTCAGGGTGAACATGACGTTCTCGCCGGGCAGGAGCGCCGGCGGCGTGACCGTCCACTGGCTCATTCCCAGGGGCGAAAGCCAGCCGGCGCCTTGCGCCAGGGTCGCGGCGCGCGCATCGAAGGGCAGGGTTTCCAGCGGGAAAGCGTAGAACAGTGTCCGCGAGTTGGAGACGGCTTCCGAGGCGGCGATGCCGAGCGGCTGCCCCAGTTGTCCCCGGATGACGGGCGCAGCGTCTGGCGCCGGTTCGACGGCGTCGGCCCAGTTCCGGAAAGGGAAGTCCAGCGCAACCGGCCCCCACGTCCCGCCGGCGGGATGGTCGGGGACGCCGAAGGCAGCGGTGGGGTTGAGGTTTTCATCCCAGCGCCATACGCCAAAGCGTCGCGCCAGGGGGCTGTCGCTGTGGTAGTAGAGGAAGTCCTGCGACGTGAGCAGCAGCCGCCCGCCGCCGTCGAGATAGGCCAGCAGCGCCCTCGCTTCCTGCGGCAGAACCGGGGCGTACCAATCGTAGCCGGTGAACCAGATAACGACCGGATAGCGTCGCAGGACGTCGAGGTCGAGCGACCTTGCGCCGGGAATACCGCCCAGGTTCTCGTTGGTATCCCACACATCGAAGGGGATGGCGCGCGCGGTCAACGCGCTGGTGTATCGTTCTTCCATCGGATACCAGCGGTCATCGTCCACCAGAAGCACCGGCGCAGGCGTCTTGGCGC
>JAKJAB010000002.1:0-38675 GCA_022707725.1 Chloroflexota bacterium
GACTTCTCCACAACGGCGGGCAACATTTCGTGAATCACCAGGTCCACGTAGGCGTCGGCGCGACCTTTATACTCGGCAGGGACGGCATGCGCGCCAAGAAACGTCGGCACGAGCGTGGCTGGATGGCTACGGTCGAGCGCCACAATCGCCTCCAACTGCCGCATTTCCGCGCCGGTCTCCAAACCGTAGCCCGTCTTCACTTCTACGGTCGTCGCGCCGTGGGCCAGCATCCGGTCGAGACGTGGCCACATCGCCGCGACCAACTCCTCCACGGAGGCGTCGCGCGTGGCGCGCACAGTAGACATAATCCCGCCGCCCGCCGCCATGATTTCCATATACGTCGCACCGGCGATGCGCTGCTCGAACTCCGCCGCGCGGTCACCCATCCACACCAGATGCGTGTGCGGATCGACAAAACCGGGGCAGACCACCTTACCGCGTGCATCAATCGCGCGGGCGGCGCGGTACTGACACGCCAGTTCGTGGGTCAGTCCCGCCGCAACCACCCGGCCGGCATGAATCGCCACCGCGCCATCTTCGATAAGGCCCAACTCGCCCAGATGCGCACCCCGTTGCGGACCACCGGCCTGCGGCGGGGTCACACACAGTTGTCCCGCCGAATGAACAAGCAAGTCTACAGTTTTCATCGCGGTCCTACTTCCTCATACGTAGGAATCATCATTGTGAATTATACACAGAAAAGGCCAGGATTAACATCCTGGCCTTTAAAATCCCTGTGAGATAGAGTTTCACATACAGTCCTGATCGGTGTAAGTCAGGTGTCACAGTTCAGTCAGGTTACGGCGATTCTATATAGATTCCAACGGAGACTTCCTCTTCCCCGGAGATAACCGTCATCGTCCCGACAAGAGTGGCGAATCGGTCCTGGTGAACCCTAAAGGTCACACAGCCAAACGTAGGACCTTCGACTACCTCATTCTCCCACTTATAGGTATACTCGCACGTCCCCCCGTAGCCTCCGGCGTAGATCACAGCAATCCAGCCGCCTTCCGGGCTGCGATATTTGTCCATAGGCCAGGCTTCAGCCCGAAACGGACCACCGGGGCACGCGACGGTGGGCGTGGGTGTGGGAGTCAATGTGGGCGTAGGCGAAGGGGTAAGCGTTGGAATTGGCGTTATCAGCCTCAGGCGATACGCAGAGGCGGGAAGGTGCAACTGCGCCATCTGGGTCCACCCTAGCACCTGTCCGTCCGTCGAGCCAATGTAGACCCAGTCAGGCATTTCGGGATCGTAACCAAGCAAGCGGACTTTCATGCCCGCCGACAAGATCGCAGTAGGGTTCCACCACAGTGTAGCGCCTGGACGCAGTTCCACGCCCGCGTCGAGCACGACCGCCTCCAACGCGGCAGCGAGTTCGCCCCCTGGCCTCGGCGTCAGCAGCAGCACAAAGGTCGGCGTGGGCGAGGGAGGTGCTGTGGATGCCGGCAGGGCCATTGACGCACCTGGCGGCGACGTGGGCGCAGGCGCGGTCGCTATGGGCGTCGCTGTAAATCGGGGGGTGGGAGTCACCGCGGGTGTAGCGGTAGGCAACAACGTAGCCGTAACCTGCCTGGAAGCAGCACATCCATCCCAGGCGTCCTGAGTCGCATTATAGAGCCAGATGCCGATGCTACGCGGAGCACCGGTTTCTGCAGATGTAAAACGCGCCACAACAGAAGTCGGCGCTACACCCGGAATAAGGGGCGTGCCATCCGGCAACGCGTTCGTCTGGCCAAAGTAATAGACATCCGAACGGGCAGAATCGGCCACCCAGATTGGGCCGTGCGTGTAACTACTTTCTACCGCAATAAAGGCGATCCAGCGCCCAGTCGTTCCACAGCGGGAGGCCAGCGCATGCGCATAATCTCGCAGGATGGTCGTGGCAAAAGTACGGGGCCGGCGATAGTCGGTTTGCTCCCATCCGCCGTTGTAAGCCGCCAAAGCGTTGAAAACATCGCCATTGCCCTGTTGGATGATAATCGACAGGGTGCGCGTGCCCCAGAAGAGATTCGCGGCGGGATCAAGGAGGGCTTCTTTCGAAGGTCGCCAGGAGAAGCCAGACTCCTTGGGCATGATCTGCATCAAGCCGACAGAACCGCCCGGCCCAATGGCATTTGGATCGCCGCGGGATTCGCGCCAGACCAAAGAAGCCACAAAGTCAGGATCCAGGCTGCGCCGGTTGGCTTCCTGCACGATCAGGGTTTCCCAACGCAAAATTCTGGCGCTCCAATAGGATGACAAAACAGGGGTATCGGAAGACGGTTCGGAGGCAGGCGCTAGTTTCTGAACTGCCAGTTTTGGGAAATAGAAAGCCCCTACCTGTCCAACGAGCAGGCCAGCCAACACGCCACCCACCGCGAGCGCCGTAACGATCTGGCGCTGTAAGGGTTTTATCACCACACCATCTCCTGCTGAATTATGCCTCTCCTCGATAATCTATCCCGAATATAGGAGATTTCGGTAATTTGTCAAGCTTCGGTATCTTCAGCAAAAATCGCCTGTGCCTCTGCCAGATAGGGTGCAATTTCTGCATCCGGCTTCCCCTTGGACTGTAAATAGCGTTCGAGAAGGTGTAGCGGGGTCATTGCGTCTGGTTCCAGGCCATCGAGACGATCCCGAGCAGTCCGCTCCACATCGCGGTTGATCTGCGCGAAGAAGGCTTCGGTCAGCAGCGGGGAGAGATCGGCATCCCGCAAGCGTGGCTCCTGTTCCGGTGTCATCTGCACGACCAGCCTGGCGACGGCTCCGATCAGGTCACAACCGGCGATAGCGCGCTCGATGGCACGCAGGGGATGAGCTTCGTAACGCACATCCGCGCGGATGGTGATAAAAGGGCGCGCCTGAACTTCGACATACTGCCATGTCGTCGCTCCACGCTGCACTTCGACCCAACAGAATCCTTTGGGTTGTTTCTCCTCGCCGAAGTCGACCCGCTCCAGACTGCCTGCATAAACAACCGGCGGCATATTCCCGCTGTTGAGATCTTGATGCTGGTGAATATGCCCAAGGGCGACATAATCCCACGCCGGATCGGTCAGCGCCGACACGGGGATGGCAACATCGCGGCCGATCATGATGCTGCGCTCCGACCCCCAATGCGCGCTATCGACCGAGAAATGCCCGGTCAGTACCGCCGGTATCTGGGAATCGAGCCGCGCCGCAAAACCCGCGATCAAACTGACGACGGTCTCGCTGACAGCGCGATCCAGTGCTTCCTGGCGCATCTGGCGGAACTGCTCGCGGGTGAGCAGGCGTTGGCGTACCGGGTACGGGATCGTAGCGAGTTGTAGCGGGCCGTGACGCGTCTCAAAACGCAGCAGGTCGGGGCGCGCAGCGACGGTCACATAAGGCACATCGAGGGTGGCGAAAATCTCGATACTGGACGCTCGTTGCTCCATCACCGGCACGTCGTGGTTGCCCACCAGCAGCACGGTGGGAATCTCCGCCCGCGACAGGCGATGAATGCGTTGCGCAAACTCGCGCTGATGGGTGGGGTTGGGATTGCGGGTGCGAAAGGCGTCGCCGGCGAAGAGCACCACATCGGCCGCGTGGTCGATGGCGTACGCCACAACCGTGTCCAGCCGCTCCAAAAAGTCCGCCACGCGCCGGTTCAGACCCGATTCAGGGTCCAATCGTCCGTAGTTTTCCATGCCGATGTGCAAATCGGCGAAATGCAGGATGCGTATTGGTTCAGCCATAAAAAACCTCAAAAATGACATACATTGATGATGCGTGAAAAGCCCCACACGTATCACGTATCGCAGGTCACGGAAGATCAAGGACACCCCAGACACAGATTTCACCGCTGGCGGAGCCGATGAAAGCAACGCCGGAGGCATCCAATACGAGCGCGGTTATGGCCTCGTTAGTAACGCGCAGGCGATGCATAGTCAGGTTCGCGTCAACAAAAAGTAGATCGCCGGCCGTTGTCCCACCAAGGATAGGGAACTTATCTCCCCCACTTTCTCCCCCAATGGGGGGAATGTAAGGGGGGGACGTCCACAGCAAGGTCGAGAGCGTGCCGTCAAGCGCCGGTCGGCGTTGACGCACTTTTACCCCCTGCGCCAGGTTCCACAACATCCACTGCCCGGTCTCGTCAACAGATAAGGCGTAGTCGCCCTGCGGGGCAAAGGCGATGAAGCGCACTGGCGCGCTATGGCCTTCCAACACGGCGAGTTCTGTGCCGGCGGTCAAATCCCACAGGCGAACTACGCCATCGACGGAACCCGAAAGCGCGCGCGGCGGTGAAGGATGTGTTGCCAATGCCGTCACCGGACTCTCCGAGGCAGGCAACAGCCACACCAGCCCGCCAGTCTCCGGCTTCACGACCCACAGATAGCCATTCTCCAGTCCTAGCACCAGTTGCGATACGCCATCGACGTAAGCCAGCGTTTGAATACGCGAAAAGGTTGAAACCCGACTGCGCAACACGCGCGTCCACGATGGAAACGCATACACGTACAGATCGCGCTCTTGCGCCACAGCGATTTGCCCGTCAGAGCTTGCGAGCGCAAAAACGGCAGGCGGCAGCGCATTGGCGACCCGCGTGACCTGGGCCAGCGCCGGATAACTGTGGCGTAACGTGGTCGTGGACTGTAGAGCGCGCACTTCACCGTTGACGGTATCCAGCGCTAAAACCGGCTCCGGCGCAGTCTGATAGCAGCCGAGTAGCCTGGCATTTGTGGCAAACGGCTCACCTGGTGTCGGCACAGGCGTACCGGCAGCCACCGGCCAGTAATAGGGCGTCGGCGTCAACGTCGGTGTGTTGGTGAAGGTAGGCCAAGGGGTGGGTGTTGCACCGATGGCCAGCGCCGGACGTATCGTCGTCAGCGGGGCGAAGACAGATACCGGATAGAACTGCGCGACGCTCCACAAGGCTGCCAACACCCCAACCACGACAAAAAGCTTGGCAGGCCAGCCCTCGAAAATCAACACGAGCCACGTCAGGCCGAGCGCCAGCGCCAATATCCCGCCGATCAGAAACATTGGTCCCAGCACATGCAGCAGCGCGCGCCATGATGCGGCAAACAGTCCCAGCGTCGCAGCGGAAAAAGGTCGGCCGAACAATGCCCGGAAATCCGGTGACGGAAACACTTCCAAAATGGCCAGCAGTCCGACCACGCCAACGATCAAACCAGAAGTGAGCAAAGGCACACTGATGCAGACCCACCGCTTGCGGTCGGGCACCAGCAAAGTGGCGAAGAGTGCCAGCACCAACACCAACAACGGCGCATACCACACCCAGCGCAACCACGGCGGAGGTTCGGGCCACGCGGCGCTGAGGTTCGTTTCAGCCTCGGCAAACAGGGCGACAAGATCGGCAACATAAGCCTGCCACCATGCTTGCTGTCGCTGTCCTACAGCAGAATGTGCGCCGGGATCGACGGGGATGCAGTAGCGCGTATCAGCTCCCTCACAGGACGGCAGCGCACGCCACAGCCAATCGCGCAACAGTTCGCCTTGCGCGCCGGTCAGGTACTGTTCCACGGCGGGCGTTAAACGCCCCGGAGGTGGCGCCTCGTCGAGCGCCCAGGCTGTCCAGGCTGGCCCCAGGCGCATCACTGCCGGCTCGACATCCACAGTCGCCAATGCTGCATCGAACAGTGCGCGCAGCGTCTCCGGCTCGCGCGAAACCCACGGTGGCCATAGTTCAGTGGGAATTTGTCGCGGCAGATCTACAGCAAGTGCAGCGCTAGCCCGTGAAACGAAATCGCTCTCACGCAGCCAGCGCTGATAGAAAACCGGATTCAACAACGCATAGCGCGCCAGCCACGTCGTGAGCGCAAAGACACTCACCAACGATGCGAGCAGACTCAGGAATAGCGCGATACGCAGTTTCATAACAAATGGCAAATGGCGAATAGTGAATCACGAATTACCTGAAGTTCGTGAAGATTCGCGTAATTCGCGGCTAAAACGCTACAACCGTGGAAGTACGACGCCCTGCTGACCCTGGTATTTGCCCTTCTTGTCGGCGTAGGAAATTTCACACGGCTCGTCGCCTTCGAAAAACAACACCTGCGCGATGCCTTCATTGGCGTAGATTTTCGCCGGGAGCGGCGTCGTGTTGCTGATCTCGATGGTGATAAAGCCATGCCAACCCGGTTCCAAAGGCGTGAAGTTCGTCACGATGCCGCAGCGCGCGTAAGTCGATTTGCCCAGGACGGCCCCTAGCACGTTGCGCGGCATGCGCATATATTCGAGGCTGCGGGCCAGGGCGAAGGAGTTGGGCGGGATGATGCAGATGTCGCCCGTGAAATCGACCATCGCGCGTATATCGATGTTCTTGGGATCGACAACCGCCAGGTCCCCCACCCCGGAGGTGAAGACCTTGAACTCGTTGGCGACGCGGATGTCGTAGCCATACGAGGACAGGCCATAAGAGATCACGCCGTTGCGCTTTTGCCCATCGAAAAACGGATCGATCATTTGATGTTCCAACGCCATTTTACGAATCCAGTGGTCAGGTTTGAGTCCCATGATAGCTCCTTGGAGATAGACGGTGGACAGTAGACGGTAGACGGGAGCAAGCCCTGTCTACAGTCTACCGTCTACTGTCTACTAGAATTACATACGTTCGGGTGCGTCCATCCCCATGAGATGCAGGGCGCGGGCGAGGACGTGCTGCGCGGCGCGGGCCAGCATCAGCCGGGCTTGGGTGAGCGCCGCATCTTCGGGCAACGTCGAAACGATGCGGCAGTCACGGTAGAAAGCATGGAACAGCGACGCCAGCTCGGTCGCGTAGAATGTCAGGTAATGCGGCGCCATGCTGTTCGCTGCCAACGTAATGACTTCGGGCAGCGCCAGCATTTTGCGGATGAGCGCCAGCTCGCTCGGATGCGTGAGCAGGGCGGGGTCGCCGGGCACGTCGAGGGCACAGCCCTCCTCGGCGGCCTTGCGCAGTACCCCGGCGATGCGCGTGTGCGCATACTGCACGTAGTAGACGGGATTACGGTCCGATTGCTCCACCGCCAGGTCGAGGTCGAAATCCAGCGTGACGTCCACGGTACGCGTGAGCATCATAAAGCGGATCGGATCCGGTCCGACTTCATCCACCAACTCGCGCAGGGTGACGAACTCGCCGGAGCTTTTGGACATACGCACTTCCTGACCACCACGCAGCAGCGTCACCATCTGGTAGAGGATAAACACCAGCCGGTCGACATCGACACCGAGCGCTCGCGCTGCCGCCTGGACGCGCGGCACATCGCCGTGGTGATCGGCGCCCCACACGTAAATCGCCTTGTCGAAGCCGCGTTCGACGGCCTTGTTCCACAGATAGGGGATGTCCGATGCCAGATACGTCGGGCGATCCTCCGGATCGGGAATGACTTGCGGCGAGCGGATAAGCACAGCATCCTTTTCCAGGTCAGGATGCCGGAACCAGGTGGCGCCAGCGTATTCGATGACGTAGCCGCCGTCACGGAGCTTCGCCATCATCGCATCGAACAGCCCGCTTTCGTAGAGCGATTTCTCGCTGAACCAGCTATCGAAGTGCACGCGTAACTGCGCCAGATCATCGCGCACGCCATCGAGAATACGAGCAATGCCCCACAGACCGAGCGCGCGGACGGCCACATCGCGTTCCTGCGTAAGATATCGGTCTCCAAACGCCTCACGCGCGCATTGCGCCAGCTCTGTCACGTAAGCCCCGGGATAGCCCTGCTCCGGGAACGGGACGTCCAAACCAAACAGAATGGCGTAGCGGGCATAGATGCTCGCGCCGAAGTTGCGAACTTTGGAACCGGCGTCGTTGACGTAATACTCGCGTTCCACGGCATAGCCCGCAGCATCCAGCACGGAGGCCAGCGTATCGCCGATAACGGCGTTACGCGCCGATCCAATCGTGATCGGCCCGGTGGGATTGGCGCTGACGAACTCGACCTGCGCGCGTTGGCCCGCGCCCAGAGCAACGTTCCCCCACGCTTCTCCGGCTTCAAGGATGACGGGAGCTTGCTGAGCCACCCAGTCCGTCGAAAGCGTAAAGTTGAGATAACCTGGCGGCGCGACTTCGACGTCTGCGACGAAATCAGCAGAAGGGATGTGCTGCGCGACAGCCTGTGCGATCTGCAGGGGCGCGCGGCGGAGCACTTTCGCCAGTCCCATGCACACCGGAGAAGCGTAATCGCCGTGCGCCTCGTGGCGGCTCTGATCGACGGCGATAACATCAGGAATATCGAAAGGCGGCAAAGCACCGGTAGCCTGGACATTCCGCAGTCCTGCGCGGAGGAGTTCGGCGATTTGCTCACGCAGCGGGACAGTAACAAAGGTCTGCTGATGCGTCATACACATTTCTCCAAGAAGTAGGGTAGTTGCTTGCGCCACCAGGGCCAGTCGTGAGCCACATCCAAACCCCAATAGTCGAACAAGGCGGGAACATCCAGATCACGCAGGGCGGCTTCCAGCGCGCGCGTTTCACGCAAGCTGTCTTCCTCCCACGCACCTTGCCCCACACAAATGACGATGCGGCTTTGCCGAAATTGCTCCAGAAACGTGGAGTCGGTCAGATGCGGCAGATAGCACAATGGGAAGTTAAAATAAACGGCGTCATCCATATAATTTCCGACAAAGTACTCCGGTCCGTACATGCCGCTCAACGCGACCACACCGTCAAAACGATCCGGATGTTTGAAGAAAAAGTTGGCCGCGTGATAGGCACCCATACTGCACCCGACCGTCATATACTTTCCATGATAACCGCTGTGCTCACGTATAAACGGCAGCGTTTCCTGAATCACGTAATCCTCGTACTGTTCGTGACGCATACCGCGATCGCCAGGATACATCCAGTGCGCCAGCCACGCCTCGCAATCGATGCTATCGAGCGCATACAGTCGCACCCGACCGGCCTCGACGAACGAGGCAATAGCATCGACCATGCCAAAATCCTCGAATTCGTAAAAGCGCCCACAGGCTGAAGGGAAAATCACCACCGGTTTGCCGGCATGACCGTAGACTTTGAATTCCATATCCTGACCAAGACGACGACTCAACAGTTTATAATACTCGACATTCATAGATCCTCCACACCCTCAGACTGCCGACACATCTGCAATGGCTGACTGCAAGCGGTCGAGATCAGGGTAGCGGAACAGGTAAGCATAATGTCCCAATGCAGGTGACAACACTTCGCTCATCGGGCCGTGTTCAGGGATCAGATCACCATAGCGGCGCAACACCTCGGCATGGGACAAACGATAGGTGCGCGTCCTCCGGCGTCCAACATAGGCGCAATGATAGGGCCGTGCATACTGCATCTTGGAATGGCCAAAAGCCACGATGTTTGCCCACTCCCGGTAAAGGTCGATGTCATTGGCGTAGTTGAACATATCCATCGTCAAACCGCCCGGCGGACGCATATTGACTTCCAACGCCACCCAGTGTCCATTGTCCAGATGGAAAAACTCGATGTGGAAGAAGCGCTCGCGCAGGTTGAACGCCGCTACCGCGCGCCGGCCTGCATCCTCAAGGCCCGGGGGAAGCTCGCGCAAGGAATAGTAGTAGATGTCGAGTCCCTCGTTGACGGTCTCCATAATGCCCTGGCTGAAGAAATGAGACGTGTAGAAGACGATGTTGCCCTCGCGGTCAACCAAACCATCAAAGGAGTAGAGCGCGCCGGAAACAAAGGCTTCGAGTAAATAATCCGAGGTTGGTTTCGTCGCAAAGAACTGCTCCAGGTCGGCGTCGCTGCGCAGCTTGTATGTTCCACTGGCGCCGACGCCCGTATCCGGCTTGGCGACGACCGGATATCCCACCTCGGCGACAAATTTCATGGCCTCGGCGTACGAGTGCGTGACAAGACCCGGGGCCACGTCGATACCGACCTGGCTGAAGATGTGCTTCATCTTCGATTTCTGCTTGACCCACGCCAATTCGTCGGACTTGGGGCCAGGGACGTTGAAATCGGTACGCAGGCGAGCATCCGTCTCCAGCCAATACTCGTTGTGCGACTCGACACGGTCCAGCCTCCCAAAGCGATGCGTGAAGTAGCCACACGCGCGGATCAAGTCATCATAATGGTGCAGATCGTCCACGCGGTAGTATTCCGAGAGCGCAGACCTCAATTCGAAGCGCAAATCACCGTAAGGTGCATCGCCCAATCCCAGAACATTGACGCTGTTCTGGCGCAACGCCACGGCAAAATGATAGTAATTGGTTGGAAAGTAGGGTGACAACAAGACAACGTTCATCGCAGCCCTGCTTCTTCAAACTCTTAAGGGGTGCCCCCCAATAGCAAAAATGAGGGGAGAGGGTTATCCCTCGCCCCTCAAGATCACAATGTACACTAAGTGATACCTTGTTTTGGCGAAAAGTCAAACGGCTTTAGCGTTTCTCCCACCACACATAGATGAGTGCCTCACCGCCGTCCTCGAAATACTCGACCTGCACTTCGTGCAGACCTTTGGTAAGTTGAGCCGTGACGCAGTAGGACAAGCTGTTGGACGGATGCCATTCATCGATGAGGCGCGCGCCATCCACATACAGGCGCACACCATCGTCGGCCATGGCGCAGAAGGCGTAATTCGCCTTTTCGAAGGCAATCTGGCGCACCCACCGCGCGCTGAAAAAATCCTGTGGGATGCCGGGGGCAGGCGAACCCAGTTTCCACTCGAAGCCGATGTGCGAGTCCGCGCGGGTGAGGAGAGGCTTGCCGCTCAAGTCCGTATTGCCAAAGTATTCGCCACGCCATGCATCGGTGGGCGCAGTCGCAGGCGGCGTTGCGGATGGCGCCGGCGTTCCAGGCGCGCTTCCAAGACGGGCGAAGGAAAATACTGCTGTCGCACTTTCGGCTTCGTCAAAGTACTCGATGGCAATCAGATGATTGCCGGGTGTCAAAGTGACTTCTACCGTGTAGGTCGTCTCTGCTTGCACCCGCCATTGATCGAGCACGAGCTTATCGTCCACCCGGATGCGCACGCCATCATCGACAACCATCGTGAAGCGGTACAGACCACCCTGGAAGTTGATCGTGCGTGTCCAGCGCACCGAGAAGCGATCGGTGTTAAGCCGCGTATCCGGAGAGCGCATCCCCCAACGGAAATTTACCGCGGTATCGTTGCGCACAAAGAGCGGCTCGCCGGAGAGGTCGACATTGGCATAGTAGGCGCCACGCCATTGTCCGGCAGGGGCAGGTATGGGCGTAGGCGCGGGCGCCACGCCAGGGATGACGAGTCGCTGCCCCACATAGATGTGGTTGAGATCGTAGATGCCGTTGGCCTGCGCAATGGCCCAGGCTGTGGTCTTGTACAAGCGTGCGATGCTGTATAGGGTATCGCCGGCCTTGACCACATAGACGTTGGCTGCAGGTGGCGTGGTTGACTTGGCCGGAATGACCAAACGCTGCCCTGCGTAAATCCGATTCGGGTTGACAATGTTGTTTGCGCGCGCCAGGGTCCAAACATCAACGCTGTACATCCGCGCGATGCTGAACAACGTCTGCCCTGGCTGAACTATATGCGTGATTTCACCTGCCGCAACCGGCTGCGCCAAGGCGGCTCCTGACATTGGAGCCAGCACCAAAGCCAGAATAAACAACGCCCAAAGTAGTTTCTTCATCGCTACCCCTCCTATCGAATGTAACTTCTCCTCCATTCATGATATACGCGAGTGCACACAAGGTCAAGCAAATAACGCATGTTTAACTAAGGTTTAACTATTTTGGTACTAACCTCCCATATACACTCTTTGGTTTGTGCGATATAATGAAGTGATGCAAAAAGTTTTTAAATCGTTATAAAATGCTCGGAATTGGGGTCGTGCGAGGTACATAACGTGGCAAAAATCCTCAGCCTCCATGCTGAATCCGAAATTCTCGGCCTGCTTCACATCATCCTTGAGCGAGCAGGCCATGAGCATTTATTCACGACCAATTCCAGAACCGCATTAAGTATCTTGCAAAAAGAAAATATCGATTTGTTCATCCAAAACTTGATGCGCTCGGACATCAATGGCTGCGAGTTCTACACCATGATGCAGGAGGACAAACGTCTCCGGCGCATCCCCGTCCTCATCACCAGCGCCATCAACCCTTTGACTTACCCGGAGCTATGTCATCGCGTCATCCAGGACCTTTATCCCAATCATTACCTCTTGATGCCATTTGGCCCACAACAGCTCATATCCACAACAAACCAGATTCTCTCCGAGACGGCTGCATTCACGGCGGCGCACTGACACACGCCGATTTCCCTATCACCCCAGTTGTGCTACAATAGTGTCTGTTGGCTAAGTGACCTCGGCGAAGGCTACGGTTGGGCGCGGCTTTCGCCCGGCACATTTGCCGGGGACAATGACCGACAAAGTTGCCCGCGCAGTTAAAAAGTGGTATAATACCTGCGTCAGTCAATGACAAGTTAAGGAGCTGCTTATGGAACTGGGGATCATCGGGTTACCATCTAGCGGGAAAACAACCGTTTTCAACGCACTCACAGGAGCCGACCGCCCCACAACCGTCGCTTCCAGTGGACGTCTGGAACTTTACAGCATGGTGGTCGATGTCCCAGATGTACGCGTGGATACGCTGAGCAAGCTGTACAACCCACGCAAGACCATCTACGCCAAAGTTACCTTTACAGACGTCGGCGGTCTGGACCAGGATTTGGGCAAGACCGGGCTGACCGGCGAATTGCGCAACAAGATTGCGCCGATGGATGCGTTCGTCCACGTCGTGCGTGCCTTCGAAAATGACCTTGTCCCTCACCTGTCCGGCAGCATCAACCCGCAACGAGATGTGGCTATGCTGGATAACGAATTCCTGCTGGCTGACATGTTGACCGTTGAAAATCGCCTGGCGCGCATCGAGGAAGGGCTGCACAAAGGCGCGCGTGGCGATGAGCGCAAAGCTTTACAGGAAAATCAGGAGCTTTTCCATCGCCTGCAAGCTGCGCTAAACGTAGAGATGCCACTGCGCGACCTCGACCTCACCGCAGAAGAAGTCGCCGGGCTGCGAGGCTTTAGCCTGTTGACCCTCAAACCGGTGTTGGTCTTGCTCAACGCAGGCGAAGACCTCATCGATCCCGCGGAAACCCTCACTTACGACCACAAACAGTCGACGGTACTCGCAATGCAAGGCAAGCTCGAGATGGAGATCAGCCAGCTAAGCGCAGAGGAAGCCACCGATTTCATGGAAGAATTCGGCATCACCGAACTGGCGCGCACGCGCGTGATTCAGGCTTCTTATCAACTCGTCGGACTACAGTCGTTTTTCACGGTGGGTGAGGACGAGGTGCGCGCCTGGAACGTGCGCGTCGGCGCGCACGCGCAGGAAGCGGCCGGTGTCATCCACACGGATCTGGCCCGCGGGTTCATTCGCGCCGAAGTGATCTCCTACACCGATCACATCGCCGAAGGGACAATGGTGGCCGCTCGCAAGGTTGGCAAAGTTCATCTGGAAGGCAAGGATTACATCGTACAGGACGGCGATATCATGCACGTGCGCTTTTCGATATAATCGACAAATTTGAAATAATGAACAAGAAAACGACGAAACAAAAACGCACCCGAGAGGACACACACGCTCAAGATGCCCCTCCGGAGAAGATTACCCGCAAACGAACGCGCTTGTCCGACCCTAAAGCGGTGCGTCCGGAGCAAAGCACTGAAACGGTGCTAAGCGAGTCGGAGATCAAGATTGAATCGCTCTTTATCAGCCTGCGATGGCTGTTTCTCCTTACCGTTGCCGGCGTCATCGGCATCAACACTATGTTCAGAGCCGAGGAATTCCCGAGCGCTATCATCGCCTTGCTCATTGTTGGCGGCGTTGCCAACATCATCGCCACGATTACCCTGTTCAAGAATGCGTTAAGCAAGGCGATTCAAAACGTCATGCTGATCCAAGACATCGGCCTGACATTGGGATTCATCGCTGGTTCGGGAGGCGCCGAAAGCTCGCTGCTCTTTGTATCACTGATCCCGATCGTAACAGCAGCTTTGCGGTTCAGGCGACTCTATGGTCTTGTCGTGGTACTGGGTATCGTCATCGCGTATTGGGACATCACGTGGAACCAGCAAAAATTCTCGATGACGATGCCTCTGAGCGAGTTGACATTACGTGCATTGCCCTATCTCATCAATGGGATGATTCTCCTGTTGGCGGGCGGGGCCTTGAGCCAGATTGGCGTGCGCATCAAACAGGCGCTGATCACCGATCGTGAAAAGCAGGAACACGAGGCGCAGACCGCGCTCGAGTCCGCCCACCAAAAAGTCCGCCTGATCTTCGAACTGGCCAGTACTTTGAGCGCCACACTCAACTACGAACGCGTGCTGGAAGCAGCGCTGGATGTAAGTAACGCTGGCTTACGAGAATTCTTCTCGGGCGACAAAGAGATCACTCAGGTAGGGATGATCCTGCTTTTCGGGATGGACCAAACGCTCTACGTCGCTAAGGCCAGGGGGATCGCGTCACAGGACGAACGTCTGCGGCTACCGGCACAAAGCGGTGTGCTCGCCGTAGCCATCGAGAAAACAGATCCTGTGATCATCGATGACCCCAGAGAAGACCCCGAATTGGCAAAAATCGTCGCGATGTATGGCTGCAAGCAAGCCATCGTCGTGCCGTTACGGGCCGGATTCGAGAGCTACGGTTTGTTGGTGTTGGGCAGCCCAGAACCCGAAACCTATTCGCCGGATTTCCAGGACTTGCTCGTCGCCATCTGTAACCAGGCCGTGATGGCGATACAAAATGCCAACCTCTATCAAAACCTGATGGAAGAGAAGGACCGGCTGGTGACGGTTGAAGAAGACGCGCGCAAAAAACTGGCGCGCAATCTCCACGATGGCCCCACCCAGACGATTGCCGCTATCGCGATGCGGCTCAACTATATCCGTATGTTGGTCGAACGCGAGCCGGAGAAATCCCTGGACGAACTCAAACAACTGGAAGAACTGGCGCGCAAGACCACCAAAGAAATCCGGCAGATGTTGTTCACTTTGCGGCCGCTCATCCTGGAAACACAGGGGCTCATCCCTGCTTTGGAACAACTCAAGCAAAAGGTCAGCGAAACGGACCCGCTCCCGGTCATCCATCTCGAATTGAACAAAGAGGCCGAAGCGTTGCTCAACAAAGAAGCGCAAGGCGCCATCTTCTACATCACCGACGAGGCGACAACCAACGTGCGCAAATACGCCAAAGCGAAAAATTTATGGATTCGCCTCAGCCAACGCGGAATGAACGTCATTGCTGAAATCGAGGATGACGGCATAGGATTCAATGTCGCCGCGATGGAGGCGAACTACGCCAACCGTGGCAGCCTGGGGATGATCAACCTGCGCGAGCGCGCCATGCTGGTCAAAGGTAAAACGGTCATCAAATCTGCACCGGGACAAGGAACCAAAGTCACCGTTACCATCCCGGTCGCTTCGCCGGACGAAAGTAACTATTGAGCACCGAAACCGCCTTACTCGAACGCTGGGTGTGGTTGAATGTTTCGTTGGTGATTGCTTTGCTTGCCAGCGCCCTCCGGTGGTTCCTGGAACGCCCTCACCTGCGGGAACAGCGCCGCACGAATCCGTCTCCCACCTCGTATCGCGCTGTGTGGGAGATGCCCTGGATCATCCACCCCTTGCGGTTGCTCTACGCCGTCGGGATACCGGCACTGGCGCTGCTGTGGCGCGGCGTGTTAACGCCTAGTGGCCTGGGACTCAAGCCATTCTTCTGGACCGCCGCCCAGACGCTTTCCACGTTATCCGGCAGTTGGGATAGCTGGGTGCGCGATCTCGGCTGGACATGCGCGTTTGCGGGTGGCTTCTGGGTGCTCGTGGCCCTGGCTGATCGAACGGCCAAGCGCCTGTCGCCGCCGCGCGAAACGCGGCACAGCTTGAGTGCGGCGCTGCGTGAAGCTGTATACCACCAGGTGCATTGGGCGTTTTACCGCGAGCCTTTTGTGCTACTGTTCGGTGTGGGAATGGGGGCTTGGCTTGGCCTGGTGCCTGTCGCCGGCGAAGCCTTGCTCAATCCAGCGCGATGGACTGAACTGCAATCCCCCCCACGCGGACGCGATCTCCTGATTCGCGTGGGCTTGGCGGTCTTGAGCGCCATGCTCTTCATCCAAACACAAAACCTGTGGCTGATGTTACTCGCCGACACGGCTCTGGCCTGGATTCTAGGTCAAAAGCACGAAACACAGTAAACCGTTCGATGCGCTATACGCTATAACGCAGACAGGGGTGGCTTTTCGCCACCCCTGTCGCACGTTGAAATCTGCGCTTATACCACAACAAACGCCAGGACAACGAGCAATGCCAACATCGCCGCCGCCAGCCAGGCAATCTTCTTGAGGTCGGTTAACACGTAGTGATATTCCACTGCTAGGTCCTCGTCAGCCGGCTGCGCGGCGACGGCGACCACCCGCGCTGCCGGGACAACCGTCGCAGACGGCCTAGCTGCATTATCCATCCCAGGCTGATAAAGCTGGCGCTCGGAAAGGCGTGGCCTTCCGTTGCTGCGCTTTTTCGTCTTCTTTGCCATTTTCCTCACTCCTTATCCGTAATCAGGCTCTATTGTCCCTCAGTCGGCGATTTTGGCAAGCGTGCAACCGTCGGTCAGCTATGGCTTCAACGCCGCGATCACGACGATACGGTGACTATCGATGCCGTAGGGATAGCAAGAGATCAACGTCAGTACCGGACTGCTCGTCGGGGCCATCACACTCACCTCGGTCGGTTCGATGATGCGCGTCTGCTCGACAACGTAGCGATAGGCTTGCGTCTGGGTGTGCAGACGAATCTCGTCGCCAATGTTCATCTTCGGCAAGTCCCGGAAAATCTCGCCATAAATATCGTTGTGCGCCGAGATGACGCAGTTCCCGCGCTCGCCGGGATTCGCGCTGCCAATATGATGACCTGCGCCCATTTTGAGCGATTCCCAATCGTCCCCCTTGACGACCGGCGCATCCACAGCGATGACTGGGATAACGATACGTTGGGGATGTTCCGGGCCAGGCGTGGGCACAGGTAATGGCGTGATTTGCGCCACCAACCCCTGCAAGTGCGCCGGAATCGGCGCCGGTTCTGAGTTGCGTTGCGCATCCGGCGGGGTATGCCCACCGGGCAGCACCACCACCCCGATGAAGGGAGCGGGCGTGGAGGTCGGCGGCGTCTGGTTGGCCCGGCTTTCCTCGTTGATCCCCTGTACTGTCGTGACCATGCGCGCCACAATCAGCACAAAACCCAACAGCGCCAACACTTCCACCAGCAGCAACAGCCGGTCCGCGATCCAGCGCCACTTGATCGGACGGTGACGAGGCTCGCGTTTGAGCTTGCCTGGCTCGACGACGGCACTGTAGCGCGGGATACAACTCGTATCGCGCGCTGCCGGCCGTGCCGCATCGAGGGGTAGCACCGGAGGCACAGTTTGATCCCGGAGCGGATCAACAGGCTTGACAACGCTCGCCGCCGACTTGCCTTGCATGCGTCTCAAGCGCTCCTCGCGCCGTCGCACCTGCAACACTTCTTCCAGCTCTTCCAGCGACAGCTCATCTACATAACGATGGTCTTTCATTTTTCCCTTACGTTTTCACTTTTCTCCTACAGCGAAGACTTCACGTTCGAAGAACCAGCTAAACGGCGGCACACTGAACAACAGCCAACGCGCCAACCGGAAGATAACGTTCTCCTGCCGGTGCTGCGGCGGCGTGCTCAACCACGATTTCACGTCGCGGAAACCACTCCGGCGCAAATTCCGCCCCAGGCTGAACATCGATTGCTCGTTGACATGCACGTGGACGTTTTCGGGGATGATCTCGCGCGGGTTTTTCGGATAGCGCGCGCCCTGCCCCATCAACACTCGCACCAGGCGGACCACGGGATAAGCGTACCGGTCGTACCACACGTTCGGCGCTGTGTGGACGATGATCCGTCCGCCAGGTTTGAGCACGCGGCGCGCCTCGGTGAGGGCCAGCGCCAGTTCCGGCGGATAGAGATGCTCAACGATATCGAACATCAGCACCCGGTCGAACGTCTCTGCCTCGAAGGGCAAGTATAACGCCGACGCCTGGTAGACACGCGCCGTCCCACCCTGCTCGACGACCTCAGCCGCAATCCGGCGCGAAAGGCGCACGGCAGCCAGGGCGTAATCAATGCCAAATGCACGCGCGCCCAGATGAGCCGTATGACGCAGCATCTCGCCGCGCCCACACCCAACATCCAGCACCGCCATCCCCGGCGCGATGCCGGCGACAGCCACAGCCTCGGTCAGGCGTTGCGAAAGGTAAGCCCCCTCGCTGGACAGAAATTCCTGGTATCCCTCACACACGCCCAGGAAGTAGTGCTCAGTGTACAAGGTCGAAGGAACGGCGCCGGAAGAAAGTTTGTCAGTCATCAGTTATTAGTCCGAGATCCAAAGTCGAATGGCAAAGAGAACCGCTGCATCCTAATAGGCATTGGGCGAGTGAAAGAGTTGCAAGATCGTGCGAATGATGATTTTGATATCCAGCATCAGCGACCAGTTCTCGATGTACCACAGATCGTACTTTGTGCGCTCGATGATCGACGTATCCTGCCGGTAGCCGTTGACTGCCGCCCACCCGGTCAGACCGGCCTTCTCCCGGTGGCGGTCCATATACCGCGGGATGCTGCGGCGGAATTGCTCAACGTAGTAAGGTTGCTCCGGGCGCGGTCCCACCAGGCTCATATGGCCCAAAAGAATGTTGACAAATTGCGGCAACTCGTCGATGTTAGTCTTGCGTAGCAACGCACCGATCTTCGTACGGCGCGGATCATTCTCCGCCGTCCAGGTGCCGTGCTTTTCAGCATCGGCGCGCATCGAACGGAACTTTAGAATGGGGAAGGGCTTGGCATCCAATCCCATGCGCTCCTGCACGAAGAAAACCGGGCCGGGAGATTCAAGTTTGATGACAATCGCGGTCAATAGCATCAACGGCGACAGGAAGATGAGACCGACCGTCGCTCCGGCAATATCCATCAAGCGCTTGGCGGTGCGACGCCAGCCGGTCATGGCAATATCGCGGACGGTCAAAATGGGGATTCCGCCCATTTCACCGATGCTGACGGGGCCGGCCATAATCTGGAACAGGTCAGGATACACCCGAATGGTCACCCGCCCGCGCTCGCACTCGGCGATCAGCCACAAGATGTCGTGATGCGAGGTTTCTTCCGGCAGCGCGATGACCACTTCATCGGCCTGTTGCGTCTCGATGATCTGCCCCAGGTTGTCCGCCGGGCCTACAATGGGAACTTCCAACAGCATTTTCTGGTCCGTCTCGTGGAAACTCACCAGCCCCACGACCTCGTAACCCAGTTCAGGCGTCCACATGATCTTCTGCAAGATCATGCGGGCGATGTCGCCGGTTCCCACAATCAGGACGCGCCGTCTCCCCCACCCCTGACGAACCAGGTATTGGCGCAGCCAACTGTTGAACAGCCGGCCAACCATGATCAACACCATCGAGAGGATCCAGGCATAGCCCACCATCACCCGCGAATAGTCCCGGCCCACCACGAAGTCGCGCAACATCAACGAGGCCAGCGCGACACCCATCAACGTGCCCGCCATCGTCGCTCCGACAATGGCGTAGAACTCATCGACCCGCGAACTGCGGCGCAGCGCATACAGCCGGAACGAAAGAGCGACCGCCAACACTGAAAAGATGTGGATGAACAACATGGGGACATACTCGCCAAAGGGACGCATCCCCTCGGCCGGTTCAGGAAATGGGAGCGTCGTACGCAGGATATAAGCCAGCCCAAAGGCCAACGCCGCCATAACCATATCGGTCAATATCAGATAAACGATAAAAACGCGATTGGCGCGTTCTGCTTTCATACGTTTGACCTCACATGCGTGTTGTTGCCATCCACCAATCTCATTTTAACATAGTGAACAGGCAGAGCAAGTTAAGAAGTCTTTCACGAGGAAAGTCACCTCATTCAGTCACAGATAGCGTTTGACGCCAGTTCCCGGCTGGCATACAATGAAGGCGTAGGAGATAAAGCTGTGATACAGTTCAACTTATGGGTTGCGCTATGCCCTTCCGTTTATCTGGGCTTGTTTAGCCTGGAACATATACGCGTACACAAAAGCCTGTCAAGGAATTGACAGGCTTTTTATCACACTTCAGGAGGTCGTCATGACAATACATGCAAATTCGGCAAATGAGCAGGTTAACTGGGAACACTTTTTAGCGCGACGCACGCAAAAAATGAAAGGCTCCGTCATCCGAGAACTGCTCAAGCTTACACAGCAGCCCGATGTTATTTCGTTCGGCGGTGGCATGCCGGCTCCTGAACTTTTCCCGGTGCGGGAAATTGAGGAGGCATGCAATTTTTTGCTACGTGAGTCACCTAAGTCAGTCCTGCAATACAGTACGACCGAAGGCCATCGCCCTTTGCGCGAGTACCTGGTCGACACTATGACAAAGTATAGTATTCAGTGCAGCGCGGACAACATTCTCATCACCACGGGTTCACAACAAGCCCTGGACCTAATTGGGAAAATCTTTATCGATACGGGGACTTACGTGCTGACGGAGCGTCCTACCTACCTGGGCGCGATTCAATCGTGGCGCGCCTACGAAGCAGAATTTGTTACCGTCCCGATAGACGATCAGGGGATGCAGGTCGAGTTGCTGGAAGACACGCTCAAGGAAACGCCCATCCGGTTCATCTATGTCCTCCCCAATTTCCACAACCCGGCTGGCACCACCTTGCCAGAAGAACGCCGCCGCCTGCTGGCGGAGATTGCCCGCCAGCACGACCTTATCATCGTGGAGGACGATCCCTATGGAGCGTTGCGTTATTCAGGTGAGGACGTCATTCCCATTGCAGCCTTAGCGCCGGAACGCACCCTCTACCTGGGGACTTTCTCCAAAACGTTGACACCAGGTCTGCGGATTGGCTGGATCGTTGCCCCCAGCGAGATCATTCACCGGTTGGTGCAGGCCAAGCAAGGGTCGGACTTACACACCAGCACCTTCGACCAGATGGTCGCCAACGACGTGGCCCAGCGTGGCATTCTGAAGGCTCACGTGCGTATGCTACGCAAGGTCTACGGCGAACGGCGCGATCTGATGCTTGATGCTCTCACTGAGTTTTGGCCTGAAGGCTCAAGTTGGACGACGCCCCAGGGGGGGCTGTTCTTGTGGGCACGGGTTCCCAGTCCTATCGATACAGTAGCTCTCTTCCCAAAGGCAATAGAAAAGAGGGTAGCTTTCGTGCCAGGCGTGAATTTCTTCCCGTATGAAGATGGCGGGTACGACGCGATGCGGCTCAATTTCTCCAATGCGCAACCGGAGATGATCGTTGAGGGTATCCGCCGTCTGGGCTTGACGCTCAAAGAGGAATTGGCGCACAAATAAGCCCGACCATACACGAGGCCGGGCCAAGAAGCGACAAGTCAGCAGATTAAGCAGATTTAGCGGATTTCTGCCGGTCAGTTCGAAAAATCTGCTTTATCTGCTTAATCTGCTGACAAAAGGAACCGACTTCACCCCTTGATGACCGCCACCGGGCGCACGCGGGCCACTTTCCGCGCCAGCCCTGCACCGGCCACCGAATCCACAACGAGGCTCACGTCCTTGTAGGCATACGGCGCTTCTTCCGCCAACCCCTTCAGACTGCCGGTACGCACGACAATGCCCTGGCTTGCCAATTCCGAGCGTACATGCTCACCGCGCGCTTGCTTGAGTGCAGCGTTGCGGCTCATCATCCGCCCCGCGCCGTGACAGGTGGAGCCGAAAGTCTCATCCATCGCCGTTGACGTCCCCGCGAGCACGTAGGAGGCCGTCCCCATCGAACCGGGGACGAGCACCGGCTGTCCGATGCTGCGGTAGACGGCGGGCAGCTCGGGATGGCGGGGCGGAAACGCCCGCGTCGCCCCCTTGCGATGCACGATCACTTTCATGCGCTGCGAGCCAACCTGGTGTTCCTCGATCTTGGCGATGTTGTGCGTCACGTCGTACACCTGGGTCAGATGCCAGTTCTTCACTTTGCCCGCCATCACCTGCTCGAACGACCGGCGCACGAAATGCGCCAGGATTTGGCGATTGGCGAAGGCGTAGTTGGCCGCGGCAGACATCGCCGCCAGATACTCACGGCCCTCGCGCGAGTCCACCGGCGCGGCGACCAGCTCGCGGTCGGGGATGTCGATGCCGTACCGGCGGGGCGCGTCCTGCAGGGCGCGGATGTACTGCCCGCACACTTCGTGGCCCAGGCCGCGTGAACCGCAGTGAATCTGTACGACGACGCGATCCTGCGCCAGTCCCATCACGTCAGCGGCCTCGGCGTCGTAGATTTCGTCCACCACGTCGATTTCGAGGAAGTGGTTGCCGGCGCCGAGCGACCCCATCTGCGGGCGTCCGCGTTCTTTGGCGCGCGCTCCGACCGCGCCGGCCTGCGCGCCGGCAATGCGTCCCTGGCTTTCGGTGCGTTCCAGGTCGTCGCGCTGCGCGTAGCCTTTGGAAAGCGCCCACTCTGCGCCGCGCTCCAAAACGTCGTCCAGCTCCTTGTCCGAGAGCTGCACCGCGCCCTTGCCTCCCACCCCGCTCGGGCAGTTGCGGTCGATCGAAGCGATGAGGTCCTTGAGATAAGGCTCGAGCGCCGCATAGTCGATCTGCGAGGCTAGCATCCGCACGCCGCAGTTGATATCGTACCCGACACCGCCAGGGGAAATAATCCCTTCATCCCAACGGAAAGCGGCCACCCCGCCGATGGGGAAGCCGTAACCCTGATGCACGTCCGGCATCGCCATCGCGTACTTGACGATCCCCGGCAGCATCGCCACATTCATCAACTGTGTCACGGAACTATCGCGGAACGCCGCTTCGAAGATTTCCTCGCTGCCGTAGATGCGCGCGGGCACGCGCATCCGGCCATCGTAAGCCTGCGGCAGTTCCCACACGTAATCGTTAATCTGTTCAAAATCGCTTTTCTGCACCATATCACACCTCACTTTTTATAGTACACGGATGCACACGGATTCCACGGCTAAAAACAAAAGAAAATCCGCGCGGGCCGTGAAATCCGTGTACTAGATTCTTCACTCCGCGCCGGATTGTGCTACGTATCGAAGACGATCTCCGTCTCGTAGCCCTCCGGCGTGGCGACGACGCGTAAATCGTGGAACGTCGCCGCTTTGACGTAGCCGGTATACGCCCGCACCGGCCCGCCGCGCAGCGTCGCCGACAATGCTGTGGGCGTCAACGCTGCAAACTCGAACGCAGTAAAAGCAAGGCCATGCACTTCGACGAAATACAACAGTTCGTTGAGCCAGTCGATCAGCAGCGTCTCCACGTCGAGCGCCGTAAGTGTCAACGTCTTTGTCTCCGGCTGCGTATCATCGACTTCCACGAACAGCGCGAGCATCCCCTGCGCCGCCATCGTAAACAGATCGGGCAAGTCGGTGGCCCACAGATGCAGGGCCAGATCGGCGGTGTGTTCGATTTCTTGATAGCGGCCCATATCACGCCTCGCAGCGGATCACCACACGCTCGACAAAATCCGCCAACGCCATCCCGTCATCGAAAGCGAACTTGGGGACACCGCACGCCAAATCCAGCACATCCGTCACACAGGCGATGCGGTTTTCCAGGTCGGGGATCAACGCGGGGTCGCGCGCCGCTCGCACCACCTCGATTTTGGGATACGGCCCGTACTTGAAGCCCTCGATCAGCACGAGATCCACATCTCCCACACCCGCCAGCGCCGCCTCCAACGGGGGCAGTTCGGCGTAACGCCGCGTGTGGACGATGCGATCCGGCGTGACGAAAGCGACGTGCTGCGCGCCGGCCTCCCACAAGCGGCGGGTATCCGTGCCCGGCAGGTCGGTTTCGACATCCGCGCGGACGGTATGCTTGACCACTCCAACGCGATAGCCACGCTCCCGCAGCAACGCAATCAGCTTTTCGAGTAGCGTTGTCTTGCCGCTGTTCGAACGACCAACAAAAGATAGTATCGGCGCTGCAGGTGATTCACCAACCATACCGTCTACCTCCAAATTTTCTGTGCTTTCCTTGAGATAACCGAGCACTTGCGTCAGAATGTCCTCTGGTGTCAATGCCGAGGTATCGATATAGAGATCACAGTGGGCGCGCGCGTGCGCCAGACGGACTTCCCGCTCCTCCACCCACCACGCGGAGGGTTGTTCCAATCCCTCACGCCGCGCGGCAACCCCCATAGTGACATCCAGGTAGATCAACACATCGGGATTGCTGATCCGCCGCCACATCATAGGCGCGGCACAATGTTCTTGCATGATTTCTTTGACGCGATATCCAAGCGCCCGCAACGCGCGCGCTAACGTGGATTTTCCGGAGGAACAGGGGCCAACGATACCAATACGCCGCGCGTCCATCATCATCCCAGCACTGGCGGGCTACAGGTCCGGGACGGGCACCTCGACGCGCATGAAACGCGGACCTTGCGGTTCGCCGGATTGCACGTGCAGCACCAGTATGCTTGTGTCGTCCTTGGGACGCCCGTTATCCGCCGCCGTCGCCCGCTCCAACAGCCCGTCGGCGATAGCCTGCGCGGTGGGCGAGACTTGCCAGATCGCCTCGAATGCCTGCGGGACGTCCAGCGCCGCACCAGTATTCGCGCCGGCATGGACCAGACCGTCGGTGAAGGCCAACGCAATCAGGCCTGGTTCGAGATAGAGCTGATCCACCGTAGGCCGCGTGTGTTGGTGAAAGCCCAACGGCGGAGACTCGCTCTCCAATAGCTGCAAATCGCCCGCCGGATAACGCACGTAAACGCTCGATGCGCCGCATTGCGTGATCACCAACGAACCGCTATCGAGGTCCACCGACAGGATAACCAACGTCGCCGACACCTTGCCACGTCTGTGCTCGTAGAGCATATCGTTGGCCGCGCGTGCCGCCGCGCCATCACGCACGCCTTCGGCCAACTCGGAGACCACTTTACGGACCACACGGATGCTGATGGCTTTGGCCGCCTCGCCGGAGCTTTGTCCATCGGCCAGCACAAAGGAGATGCCGCCGCGCGGGCGCTCGATCATTTCCAGCGTGTCCCCGCTCTCGCGCACTGCCCATTTGTTGATCTTGCTCGCGGCAACAGAAAGATGCATCGCGGACTCCTCTTATGCGTGCTCGGCCTCACGTGGAACGTACTTGCCGCCGATCGCGCTCGGTAGGATATCCACCTCGACACCCTCGGCCAAACGAATGCGAGCGATATTCGCCTCACGATCGTAGCGGGTCAACGTCCCGATAAAGCCGCCGATGGTGACCACGCGATCGCCGGCGGTCAGTTCGCGCTCCTGTTGCTGGCGGCGCCGTCGCGCCATCCACTGCGGCACATAGAGGAAAACGACGATCAACATCATCATCACAATCCAAAACAGCCAATCTACACCCTGTCCCATACCGCGCTCCTGACTGACAATGTTACGCTCAAATACTGACTGAACGGTTATACCTCGATTATACCCGCAAGGTGAAAGAAGGACAAGAGCCAGTCTAACGGCTTCGTTCGGCATCCTCAGCGGCGTGTTGGACCATAAAGTCAGTTCAGCGGTTGTGCTGGGTGCCAATATCGGCTCGGATGTCGTCCAACAAACGTTGATTATGAGCCTCGTCGTGTTCATCGCCGGCGAGCTGCGCTTCAAGCGCTATTTTCTATGGAAAAGCATGGGGCCGATGATCGGTCCCACCATTATGTGCCTCATCCTGGGCTGGGATGGCACATATTCCCGCGTCGACGGCGCGATTCTGTTCGACTCGTTTATCGCCTATCTTTATTATCTGTACGTCGATGAACGGAAGCATTACAAGGCCCACGAGAATGGGTTCTCCGAAACCGGCGAAGCTCCGGAAGGCGTCCCGACCAGTGTCACTCATGCGCTGCGTGATGGGTTGATCGCAGTGGTAGCCCTCGGCATCACCGTCGGCAATGCGATGGCGGCGCTTGAGTTTGCCGAGATCATTGTCGCGCGCACCGGCATCGGCGGCTCGCTCATCGGCGTGACGACCCTGGGTGTGGCATCGGTGCTCCCGGAGTTGATCACTGCCGTCACCGGCATCCGCAACGGCGACAGTGGGATCCCGCTCGGCACGCTGGTCGGCAGCAACATTACCAATCCTTTAGTTAGTTTTTAGTGAGAATACTATTGACAGCCGCCCAGAACATGTTATGATTGCAGCAGATTTTGCAATCCACCTGTAACATGTTCTGGGCGTTTTTCATCGACGGAAATATGGAGGGGGAACGATGACGCTATTCAAACGCCGCGATCACGCAGATTCCACTGCAATGCCGGTACCGGAGCCGAAGCCGGTCAAAGTCGAGAAAAAGGAAGAACCACCGGACCCGATGTTTCGATTACTGGAACCGGAACCAGCGGGAACGCCACCCCAACGGGGCACCATCAGCGACCGGCAGGCTGCGCTGCTGCGCATGCAGCTACAAATCGCCGATACGCTGCGTCAGAGATTCCTTGCTCCCAATGTCTCTCTCGATTTGCCCTTGGAACGCACTCCAGAATACGAAAGAACTGCCCGCGAAAAGTTACAGCAATTGATCAGTAGCGGCAACTGCAGATTGCCATCGAACACCAACCAGGAAGACTTCGTTAACGAGGTGTTGAACGAGGCATTTGGCTACGGCCCCATCCAGTCATTGACCGAACGAACCGACATCACCGAGATCATGGTCAATGGCCCCTACATCATCTTCGTGGAAAAAGATGGACGCGTGCGCGAGACCGGCTACAAATTCCTGGATGACGATCACGTCGAGCGCATCGTCAAACGTATCGTGCTGCCACTGGGTCGCACAGTAAGCATCGACAATCCTCTGATCGACGCGCGTCTGCCGGATGGCTCGCGCGTGAACGCCGTCATCCGCCCGTGCGCTATCGACGGCCCCAACATCACCATCCGCAAGTTCTCGAAGGACAAACTGACCGTGCATGACTTGATGCGCTTCGGGTCGCTGACCGAGGATATGGCAAAACTGCTGGAAGCTGCCGTGGTCTCGCGGCGCAACATCATCGTCTCCGGCGGCACCGGCTCCGGCAAAACGACGCTGATCAACATCCTCTCCGGTTACATCCCCGAACACGAGCGCACCGTCACCATCGAGGATGCCGCCGAATTGCAACTGCGCCAGCGCAATGTTGTGCGCCTGGAAACGAAGAAACCGAATCCCATCAGCCCTACCGAAGTGACCATCCGCCAGTGTGTGATCAACGCGCTACGGATGCGGCCCGAACGCATCGTGGTGGGCGAGTGTCGCGGCGGCGAGGCGCTGGATATGCTCCAGGCGATGAACACCGGCCACGATGGCAGTATGACGACTATCCACGCAAACACGCCCCGCGACTGCATCTCCCGTCTGGAGACGCTGGTGCTGATGGCCGGCGTAGACTTGCCGCTGATGACGGTTCGCAAACAGATCGCCTCGGCGATCCACATGATCGTGCAAGCCGGGCGTCTGCGCGATGGCAGCCGCAAAGTCACCAACATTACTGAGATTCTGGGGATGGAAGGGGAAACGGTTATTTTGCAAGACATCTACCAGTTCTACGATGAGGGCGACGGGCCGGACGGCAAGATTACTGGCTACCACGGGCCTACCGGCGTGCGCCCCGACAGCGACAGTATCTTCAAGCAGTACGGCTTCAATCTGCCGCCAACCATGTTTATGAAAAAGAAAGGATCGCTGAGTTAGTCATCGGCAGAAAGAAATCCCCGACGCTTTCCAGCGTCGGGGATTTTTCGTGGGACTAAGCTCCTTTGTCCACTACCACCCAGAAATTCGGGCTGGACTCGTGCAGTGTGAGGAGGTACACACCAGGCACGGTGAAAAAGCGCATCAATGCCTGGGGCGGATAGAAGTGACTGCGCATCAACGTCAGCGTTTCGCCGAGTGCCACGAGCTTGACGGAAAATCGCCGTATATCCGGCTCTTCGATCACCAACCGTCCGCCCGGCGCAAGGACACGCAGCAGTTCCCGCGCCGCGCGGTGATGGTCGCGGAAGTGGTGGAAGCTGTCGATGGCGATGATCCGCTCGAACGCGCCATCGCGGAAGGGCAAGCGCTCCGCCGCTCCCAAACTGGCGCAGAAGCCACCCTTCGCCAGCGCCTCGCACATCATCTTCACCGACAGGTCGAGAATGCACACATGCGCCACATCCACGCGAAAGTGCTGCGACACGCGTCCCGTACCGCCACCCACATCCAACAGCCGGTCATGCGGCTCGAACGCGCACAACTCGCGCAACCAGCGCGCGTCCGGCGGGCGGATGAATCGCTCGTACAGCGGCGCAACCAGACTAAAATGATCGAATGGCGGGTCGGATTTGACGCTCACAGTGCTCCTTTCAAACCTTGGCACGGGTAGGGACAGCCTCATTGTAACAAAAAACTGAAGCAGCGCAATGGTCACTGCCGTCAAGTCATTGGACAAAAACACGCGCCTGGGTATGATTGACCTTGTTTCTCGAACTAACGACTATCCGACTATTGCAGGAGATACAAATGACGGATGAAGGACTCGACCGGTATTTTTTCAACCCGCAAGGGATCGCCGTCATCGGTGCGAGCGGCGATCCAACCAAACTGAGCTATGGTACGGTCCATAACCTCATCGCCCACGGCTATCGCGGGCCGATCTACCCCGTCAATCCCAAAGGTGGCGAAATTCAAGGACTGACGGCCTATCCGAGCATCCTGGACGTACCCGATCCCGTCGAACTGGCGGTGATCATGATTCGCGCCGAAGCCGCGCCTGAAGCGTTGAGCGCGTGCGGCGAGCGCGGCCTCAAAGCCGTGATCGTCGTCACTGGTGGATTCCGCGAGACGGGGCCGGAAGGCGCGGCGCTAGAAGCCTCGCTCAAGGACATCGCCGCGCGGTATAGAATGCGCCTGATCGGGCCGAACTGCGTCGGCGTGATGGATTCACATCTGCCGCTCGACACCACGTTCATCACGATGATGCCCGAACCGGGCCACATCGCCTTCGTCTCGCACTCCGGCGCGATCTGCGGCGGCTCCATCGATTGGGCGCGCAGCGTCGGCGTGGGGTACAGCCGCATCGCCAGTCTGGGCAACCAGCTAGACGTAGACATCGCCGATGGCATCCAGATGATGAAGGACGATCCCAACACGCGCGTTATCAGCGTCTATGCCGAGGGCCTGCCCGATGGGCGGCGTTTCGTGGAGGCAGCGGCGAGCGTCTACCGCAGCAAGCCCGTGGTCATGCTCAAGGCCGGATTGACGACGGCCGGCGTACAGGCCGTGGCGTCGCACACCGGCGCGCTGGCGGGCAACAATGACGCCTACGTCGCCGCGTGTCACCGCGCGGGCGTGGTGATGGTACACTCGCTCCAGGAACAGAACGACGTGGCGATGGCCCTGGCGACGCAGCCCCTCCCACGCGGCAATCGTGTGGCTTTGCTCACCAACGCGGGCGGTCCGGCAGCGCTGGCTGCCGACGCGCTCGACCGGCAGGGCCTGGTGATGGCGCCCATCAGCGCCGCCACGCAGGAACGCCTCAAAGCCGTGACCCCACCCGGAACGCAGTTGGGCAATCCCGTCGATATGCTCGGCGGGCCGCGCGCGGGAATGTTCAGCGCGGCGGGCAAAATCCTGCTGGAAGACCCCGACGTGGATATGCTGATGACGATGTTCGTCCCGCAGGCGATCACGCCGGTGAACGAAGTGGCCCAGGAGATGGTGAAAACCGGGCTTGGCGCGGAAAAGCCTGTCGTCGCCTGCCTTGTCGGCGGGGAGAGCCTCACCGAAACGATTTATACGCTCAACCGAGGCGGCGTCCCCTTCTACCGCGATCCCAACCGGGCCGGACGCGCGCTCGGCGGGCTGTGGGAATACCGCCAGCTCCGCGAGCGCCCCGACCTCACCCCCACCCCGGTCGCGGGCGTGGGCCGCGCGGCGGCGCAGGCGCTTCTGGATGCGGCGCGGGAGCAGCGCGGCGCGGGCTTCCTGGATGCGGAGACTTCCGCGCGCGTGGCCGAGGCTTACGGCATCGCCATCCCCTTCTCGGGCCTCGCCGGCAACGTCGAGGAAGCCGTCGCCCTGGCAGAACAGGCTGGGTATCCGGTCGCGCTCAAGCGCATCGCGGCGGACGTCGTCCACAAAGCGGACGTGGGGGGGCTGGCGGTGGGTTTGCGCGACGCGGACGCGGTGCGCGCCGCCTTCGAGCGCGTCACCGAGGGCGGGCGGGCGCGCGCGATGGTGCAGCGGATGATCCCCAAAGGCCAGGAGGTCATTCTGGGCGCCCGGCGCGACGCGCAGTTTGGGCCGCAGTTGATGTTTGGGATGGGCGGCCTCTACGTCGAAATCTTGCGCGACGTGGCTTTCCGCCTCGCCCCCATCAGCGCCGAGGATGCGCGGGGGATGATCGCGGAGACCGCTGCCGGGCGCATTATGCGGGGCGTGCGCGGCGAGCCGCCGGGTGACATAGCCGCCGTCGTCGAGGCGCTACAGCGCGTCGGGCAGCTCGTGGTCGACTTCCCCAACATCGCCGAAATGGACATCAACCCGCTAATCGTCGGGCCAGCCGGCGCAGGCGTGTGGGCAGTGGATGTGCGGATACGAATCGAAGGGTGAGTGGCAACATGGAAGCGGGCTTGAACGCCGGTTCTACGTCGCCAGTTGCCGGTTGCTCTTACAAGGAGTGTAACCGAACCTGTGGTACAGCCCCGATCATGAAAGCTGGCGCCGGATCATAATCCGGCGCTGCGGGGACGGCGGATTGTGATCCGCCTTAAGCGTTGAAGTAGAACTATTTCCCGAGGAGGCATAATGACGGTAGAGATAGGCTTACTCCTGGCCATCGTGGCGGCAGCGGTGGTGCTGTTCTCGCTGGAGAACTTGCCGGTAGACGTCATCGCCCTGGGCATCACGATGACGCTCATCCTCACGGGACTGCTGCCTGCAGAGCAAGCCTTCGCCGGATTTGGCAGCAACACGGTGGTGATGATCTTCGGCTTGCTGGTGATCACCGCTGCGTTGATGAACACCGGCGTGACGGATATGGCCGGGCGCAAGCTGCTGCAAATGGCCGGCGACAAACCCAAGCGTTTGCTCGCTATCGTGATGGGTATCCCGGCCATTTCGAGCGCCTTTATCAGCAACACGGCGGCGGCAGCGATGTTCACGCCGTTGACGTTGGGGCTGGCGCGGCGGATGAGAATCAGTCCGGCCAAGCTGTTGATGCCGATGGCCTTTGCCACCATCCTCCCCAGTTCGGTCACGCTGATTGCCACGTCGACCAATATCGTCGTCAGCGACGTTATGACGCACTACGGCATGAAGCCGTTGGGGTTGTTCGAGTTGACCGTGGTGGGGCTGCCCATTGCGATTCTGGGCATCCTCTATATGCTCACCCTCGGCTACCGTCTGATCCCCGACCGCAGCACCGACGAGGAGCTTTCCACCCCGCTGGGGTTCCGTCCCTATCTGGCCGAAGTTTTGATTCTCCCCGGCTCGCCTCTGATCGGCAAAACGCTCTCTGAGAGCGGGTTGGGACGCGATATGGACCTGACTGTGCTGCGGGTCGTCCGCAACAAAAACCACTATCTCGTCCCCCAGGCCAAGTTGCGCCTGCAAGAAGCCGACGAGCTGTTGGTGGAAGGCCAGCGCTCCCAAATCCTCAAGGTCAAGGACGCGGCGGGCATCGGCCTCAAGGCTGACATCACGCTGGCCGATCCCCGGTTGCAGGCCGGCGATACGGAACTGGTCGAAGTGATCCTGCTGCCGCAATCGCCGCTTACCGGGCGCACACTGAAGACGCTTGATTTCCGCGAGCGATATGGTTTGCAAGTACTCGGCATCAACCGTAAAGGACAAGCCATTTTTCGCAAGTTGAGCGAGACCCGGCTGCGCACCGGTGACCAACTGCTGATTCAAGGGCCGCGCACGAATATCACGGCGTTGGACGAGGACAACTTCCACATCATCGGCGCGGTGGAGCACCAGCGCCCCAACCGCAAGCGTGCGCCGATCGCCATCGGCATTTTCGTTGCCGTGCTGGCGCTGACGGCGTTCAATGCGCTATCGCTGCCAGTGTCCGTCATCCTGGGCGCGATTGGCGTCTTTGTCACGCGCTGCATCACGCCCGACGAGGCCTACCGGAACATCTCGTGGAAGGCCATCATCGTCATCGGTTGTATGCTGGCGATGGGCCGAGCCATGGAATACACCGGCGCGGCGACCTATCTCGCCGACCAGATCGTGTCGCTTACCCGTGGACTGACCAATCCGGTATGGCTGTTCACTGCATTCTTCGTGCTGACGATGATTCTGACACAGCCGATGTCGAACCAGGCGGCGGCGGTGTTGGTGCTGCCGATTGCGATCCAGACGGCGCTGCAACTGGGGCTGAATCCACGCGCATTCGGGGTGATGATCGCCGTCGGCGCAAGCTGCTCTTTCATCACGCCGTTGGAACCGGCCTGCCTGATCGTCTACGGGCCGGGTGGCTACAAATTTACAGACTTCGTCAAAGTCGGATCGCTGCTCACAGTGCTGGTGTATCTGGTCGCCATCCTGCTGGTGCCGATATTCTGGCCACTTTGACCTTCACGGATTTTTGGTATTACCGCAATAGGAGAAAGAAAAGTAGGGAGGGTTGGGGGTATAGCCACCCCAACTCCAGATTCCCGAGCAAACTCGTGGTTATTTCCCAGCAGAGGGGGCACAGCATTAATGTATCACTTTCTATCACGCTTGCGTGAGCGCGCGAGTATGCGGATCAAGGCCATGCGCATCCGGCTGCGCGGCGCAAACCTGCAAGGCAAGATCGATCACAACATTTGGTATCTTTACGTAGAAGTCTTCTGGGCCGCGATGCTCAGTGCGGCGGCGTCTTTCAACGCCACGTATGCGGTGCGGCTGGGCGCGTCCAATACGATGATCGGTTGGCTGTCGTCAGTGCCGGCGTTGCTCGCGGTCTTTTTATTGGTGCCGTCGGCGCGTCTCCTGGAGCGAAAAACACAGCGCGCGCCGTGGATTTGGGGCAGCTTGTTCATCGCCCGGCTCGGCTATGGCCTGATTGCTGTGTTGCCCTGGCTCGTCGCCAACTATCGCGCTGAAGCCGTGGTCGGCCTGTTGATCGCCATCAGCATTCCAAGCACGTTTTTCGCAGCGGGCTTCAACCCACTGCTGGCCGATGTGGTACCCGAGCGCGACCGCGCGCGCGTCTTTGCCAACCGCAATATCATTGCCGGCCTCACCATTGCGGTCTTGACTTTTCTTGCCGGCAGATGGCTGGAGGCTGCTGCAAACATCCGCTGGGCCGCCTTTCCTGCGAATTACCAGGCAGTCTACGTCGTCGGGTTTCTGGGCGCGATGATCAGCCTCGTCTACCTGCTCAAAATCAGGGTACCGGAGAGCAAAGTTGTCACGCAGACGTCGAAGCAAAGGGCGTCTTTGGCGCAGCTCAAGACGATGTTTGGGGAAAATCGCGCTTTCGCGCGGATCATCCTCAACACATTGCTTTTCGGGTTCGGCGAATGGCTGGTCTCGCCGCTGTACATCATTTTCTTCCTGCGTCATCTCCACGCCACAGACGGTTGGGTGGGGCTGAACAGCACGTTAGCCAACCTCGGCGTCATCGTCGGCTACGCGCTCTGGCAGAGAATCATCTACCGGTTAGGCGACGCGCGCACGCTGCTTATCACCATCCCGCTTTCTGCAAGCTATGCTTTTCTGGTGAGCCTGTTTCCCAACCTGACGGCGATCCTGGTGTGGGGCGTGCTGATCAACATCATCAACCCCGGCGTGAACCTCAGCCACTTCAACATCCTGCTCAAGCTCTGTCCCAGCGAACGTCGCGCGAGCTACATCGCCTTCTATTCGACGATCATCAATATGGGCGCGTTCATCGGCCCGTTGGTCGGCGTGGCGCTATCCAAGACACTCGACATCCGGCTGCTGCTCATCATCGGCGGCAGTATACGGTTGATCGGCGCGTTGATGTTCCACGTGTTTCCCATCAAAGTAGCCGACCCAACGAGAGCGGGGGCGGAGTAGGGAGTAAGGAGTAAGGAGTAGGAAGTAAGGAGTAGGAAGAATGGCAAATTACGCAGCAGAGTTCCAAAATCAAGGATCAAAAACCGAGAATCAGTTCGAGCAAGTGTATGCGCTGGTGAAGGCGATTCCGCGGGGGAAGGTGGCCGCGTATGGGCAGATTGCGCGATGGCTCGGCTGGCCGCGCGGGGCGCGCACCGTCGGTTGGGCACTGCGCGCACTGCACACGGACGAGGTTCCCTGGTATCGCGTGGTCAACGCGCAAGGGCGCGTGAGCTTACGGGATGACGGTGGCTTGCAACGGGCGCTGCTGGAAGCGGAAGGCGTCGTCTTCGATACTGCCGGGCGGATCGATCTGAAGGTCTACGGCTGGACCGGGCCAGTTATTCCGTGGGGTGAGGAATAGGAAATGGGAAATGGGAAATGGCAAATGGTGAATGGCAAATGGTGAATGGCAAATGGTGAATGGTGAATGGCAAATGGCAAAAGAAAGTTGACGTTTTAGCCAGTTTGCTCTATGATTGAAAATGCATCCACAAAATGCTTGCGCCGGATCATAATCCGGCGCTGCAAGGATGGCGGATTGTGATCCGCCTTAAGTGTTGAAATAGGATAATTTACCAAGGAGTTTCCATGTGGAACTCCACACCAACGAGGACGAAAATAAAACTTTCCGTGTATTCTGTGTATTCCGTGGTTTATTTTCGAAGGAGTCTCCATGTGGGATTCCACACCAACGAGTGACGAAAAGGATTTCCTCAACGGATTCAACGGAATCTAACGGATATTTTTCCGTTTAATCCGTTCGATCCGTTGAGGCCATTTTTAAGGAGGGCCTTGTGCGAATTTTGGTCACGGGTGGGGCAGGTTTTCTGGGGAGCGCGCTGGCGAATGCTTTAGCGCGCCAGGGCCACGAAGTGTTGGTATTGGACGATCTCAGCGCCGGGGATCAAACGCGGCTGGATGCGAAGGTGTTTTTTCATCGCGGGGAGATCACCAACCGGCCCAAGCTCTGGACGCTCTTGCAGGGCGTGCAGTGCGTCTATCATCTCGCCGCGCGCGTACTGGTGGCGGAATCGATCCTCTATCCGCGCGAATACAACGACGTGAACGTCGGCGGCACCGTCGCGCTGTTGGAGGCGATGCGCGACGTGGGTGTCCCGCGTCTGGTCTTCACTTCGTCGGGCGCGGTCTACGGAGCGCAGGAAACGCAGCCGGTGTCCGAAACGACCACGCCCAACCCACAATCCCCCTACGCGGTGAGCAAACTCGCGGCGGAATACTACGTCCACACGATTGGCGCGCTCTGGGGGACGACGACCGTGGCCTTGCGGATCTTCAACGCTTACGGCCCAGGACAGCCATTGCTGCCTTCGCACTCACCGGTCGTTTCGCGGTTCATCTACCAGGCGTTGGGCGGCGGCTCGCTGGTGATCTTCGGCAGCGGCGAGCAGACGCGCGATTTCGTCTACGTCGATGACGTGGTGCGCGCGCTCGTCGCCGCAGCGACCGCGCCCGACGTTGCCCGCCGCACGATCAACGTTGGCAGCGGCGAGGACACCGCGATCCAAATGCTGGCCCAACACGTGCTCACCCTGACCGGCTCTTCCAGCAACATCATCAACAGCCCGGTGGAGAGCGGCGGCGTGACCCGCCTGCGCGCCGATGTGCGTCTGGCGCGCCAAATTCTGGGCTACGAACCCAAAGTCACATTGCAGGAGGGCCTGCGGCGCACACTAGCCGAAGACCCACGTTTCCAAAAGTAGCGAGTCAAGAGTAGCGAGTAGCGAACTATGAATCTTGCAACTCTTGACTCATAACTCGCAACTCTTAAGTCAAGGGAGGCTTTATGTTAATCACACACGCTTGCATTGCCACGCTTGGTGATGAGCCACAGTTGCTCGAGGATGGCGCGATGCTCATTCGCGATGGGAAGATCGCGGCGCTGGATACGACGATGGCGTTGGCGACGCAGTACCCGCACGAGGAACGTCTGGATGCCGGTGGGCAGCTCGCGCTGCCGGCGATGCTGTGCGGGCACACGCACTTCTACGGCGCGTTTGCGCGCGGTTGGGCCTATCCCGGCCCACCGGCGACGCGCTTCGGCGAAATCCTCGAACGGTTGTGGTGGCGACTCGACAAGGCGCTGACGATGGACGACGTCCGGTATTCCGCGTTGGTGTGTCTGGTCGACGCCATCCGCCACGGCGCGACGACGCTCATCGATCACCACGCCAGCCCCAACGCCATCGAAGGCTCGCTCGATATACTGGCCGAAGCGGTAGCGCAGTCCGGCATCCGCGCCTCGCTGTGCTACGAAGTGACCGACCGCGACGGCCCCGCGCGCGCGGCGGCGGGCATCGCGGAGAACGCGCGCTTCCTGCGACGGATGCGCGCCGAACCGCATCCACAGTTGGCGGCCTCGTTTGGGCTGCACGCCTCGCTGACGTTGAGCGATGCGACGCTGTCCGACGTCGTTGCCGCCGCTGCCGGACTCGAAACCGGCTTCCACATCCACGCGGCGGAAGGCATCGAGGACGTGGAGGACAGCCTGGCGAAGTCCGGCCAGCGCGTCATCCATCGGCTGCACGACGCGGACATCCTCGGCCCACGCTCCATCGTCGCGCACGCCGTCCATGTCGATGAAAGCGAGATGGACGTGTTGGCGGAAACCGGCACGTGGGTCACCCACCAACCTCGTTCGAATATGAACAACGCCGTCGGCTTCGCGCAGGTGGAGGCGATGCTGGCGCGCGGCGTGCGGATCGCGTTGGGCAACGACGGCTTCAGCAACAACATGGTCGCCGAGATGAAGATGGCCTATCTCGGCCACAAGCTGGCGCAGCGCGATCCACGAGCGATGCCCGCCGACCTCGTCTTCCGCCTGGCCTACGACGCCAACGCCAAACTGGCGCGCCTCTTCTGGCCCGCGCAAACGCTGGGCGTGCTCGCGCCCGGCGCGATGGCCGACCTCATTCTGGTGGACTACAAGCCAACGACACCGCTGACTGCGGGCAATCTACCGTGGCACATCCTCTTCGGCTACGAAGCCTCTGCCATCACCACCACGATCAGCGCCGGGCGTGTGCTGATGCAGGATCGCCGCCTGCTGACGTTGGATGAAGAGGCCATCACCGCCCGCTCGCGCGAACTGGCTGCGGCGGTATGGGCGCGAGTTTGAGCTTTGGAATATAACGTTTATCACTATCTTCTTGTTCGTTAGTTATGTTATGCTAGAATACAGTCAGATGCGGATCGACATTCTTACGCTATTTCCAACGATGTTCTGCGGAGCGCTGCAAGAGAGCATTCTCAAGCGCGCTCAACAACGTGGACTCCTGCACCTGGTCATCCATCAGATCCGCGATTACGCGCTGGACCGGCATCAGATGACGGACGACCTGCCTTATGGCGGGGGCGTGGGTATGATTATGAAGCCCGAGCCGGTTTTCCGCGCCGTGCGCACGGTGTTGGGCGGGACACAAGCGCCGGTGATTCTGTTGACCCCACAAGGGCGGACGTTCACCCATGCAGTGGCCCAGGAACTGGCTCAACATCCCCGATTGATGCTGATTTGCGGTCATTACGAAGGCGTCGACGAGCGCGTGCGCGAGCGCCTGATCATCGATGAACTTTCGATTGGCGATTACGTGTTGACCGGCGGCGAGCTGGCGGCGATGGTGGTGGTGGATGCCGTCGCGCGTTTCGTGCCGGGCGTGTTGGGGGCCGCCGAGGGCGCGCACGACGATTCCTACGCCGGCGGCCTGTTGGAAGGCCCGCAGTACACACGCCCCCCGGTTTTCGAAGGTCGGCAGGTTCCGGAAGTTTTGTTGTCGGGCGATCATGCCCGGATTGCGCGATGGAAGCGTGCGATGGCGTTGCAGCGGACGTTGGTGCGGCGTCCCGATCTTTTGGAAGCTGCATCCTTGAGCGCCGAGGATGAGGCGCTCTTGCGGGAATTTCGTCGCACTTTAGGTGAACCCGATGGCGTGGAGTGAAGTATATTTATGTAGAGCGTGCGATAAGGGCAAGGCGGGCGGCCCTCCCTCAGACGTTGAGTCGGGGCTGATCTGGCGATTGCAACGTGGGGACTCCACGGCGTTGGGTGAGCTTTACGAGTTGTTCAAAGACAACGTCTACCGCACCGCATTGGCCATCACCCGCGATGAACATACCGCAGAAGATATTCTTCAGGAATCTTTTGTGCGTTTATATCGCTATGCCGCATCCGTTGATGCTGAGCGTCCGCTCAAACCCTGGCTTTACCGGGTTGCGGTCAATCTATCGTACGATTGGTTCTCGAAAAAGCGGGTGCTGCAGCCTCTGGATGATGTGCTGGAATGGCTATCCGGTCTGTCGAATGTTTTCCCATCGCCCGATCATAAGGCCGAGGAGCGGGAATTGCATAGCATGGTCCGCGATGTGATCGCGGAATTGCCGGTGTCTCATCAAGTTGTTGTCGTTCTTTTCTATCTGGAAAATTTGCCACTCGAGGAAGTGGCTGAGGTAGTGGAATTGCCGGTTGGGACGGTGAAGTCCCGGCTGCATTATGCGCGCAAGCGTTTGCGCGATGCCCTGGCGCAACGCCAGCGGCCTGTACCTGAGATGGCGTATGAATTCACGTGAATTTGACGGTATGCTAGACGATCTGGTGCGGCAAGCCCTTTATCCTTTTGTGGAAGCCGAACCGCCGGCGCGGGTGTGGCGGCGGG
>JAKJAB010000002.1:38729-39066 GCA_022707725.1 Chloroflexota bacterium
CCGCCAGTCTGCTGGCGGCCTTTTCCCGTTGGGTACGGTGGCTGTTATCGCCACGCGGGGGCAACGTGATGTATGTACCGTTGTTTTCGACCCGATCGTATTACGTCGATTCAAGTGGGCGCGGACTGCCGTCACCGTTTTGGGATATCGCTTTGAAGCAGATGTTCGATCTGCGTCTGGCGTCCTAGCTGCTTGACACGCTTTATTCTTAATGGTATATTAGAGCATCTTTATATTCTATATTTCTGACCACGAGACCGAAAGGCGTTGAGAGTTGTTTCGACTCGGGCACATTCATAAAAGGAGGTGGTGGGATTTCTTGAAAATTGTGATGAGG
>JAKJAB010000300.1:0-4358 GCA_022707725.1 Chloroflexota bacterium
TACCGCATGCTATGCGGCCTACCGCATGCTATGCGGCCTACCGCATGCTATGCGGCCTACCGCATGCTATGCGGCCTCTTCTTCCTCGACGACTTTCTGGTAAGCGTCGGCATTGAGCAGCTCGTTCCATTCTCCCGAATTGGTTGGGCTGAGACGGAGCATCCACCCCTCGCCGAAGGCATCCTGGTTGACCAGTTCTGGCGTCTCCTCCAGCGCCGCGTTGACTGCCACGACCTTGCCGCTCATGGGGAGATACACATCGGCAGCAGCCTTGACGGATTCAACGACGCCGAATTGGTCGCCTTTGCTCAGCGTGTCGCCGACCTCCGGCAGTTCCACATAGACAATATCAGAGAGCGTACTCTGCGCATAATCGGTGATGCCGATCACGATCTCGTCGCCTTCTTTGCGCGCCCATTCATGGGTTTCAAGATAACGAACATTTGTATCGAGATTCATACTTATAGCCTCCATTAGTTTTGTGATAGATGACTACTACTTTACCTCTTCCTGGCGCGTCACAATCGACAACAACTGCGCCAGTGGTGAGGGTTCGGGTAAAGCCTGAAAATCAGGGGTATAGGGAACAAAGATATCGGGTCGCCGTACCAGGCCAAAGCTAGTATCTACAGGTCTGGCATTGGTGACGTCATTGAAAATGAGCAGAGAAGCCCGGCGCGTTTCCTCATCTTTCGCTAGCGCGTTCAGCGCAATGTTGGCGAGGGTACGCGCTGTATTCTCTGTCGAGGTCACCACACCGACCCAATCGCAGTGGGACTGGATTTGCCACGATAGCGGCAACGTGCCCCGCCCTAAATCCATAATGACCAGATACCCTTCTTCGTTCAAGATGCGGAGAAGTCGCTCCACGGCTTCCATACGGATGCCGCTCAGATCCAAGATATTAGCCGGCCCAGGGATGAACCAAAAGCCGTGGACGTTTTGCAGGCTGAAACTTTGGATCAGGGCCAGATTAATATCTGCTGCGTTACGGGACAGCAGCTCTGCGACATGGCGTGATCCTTCGAACCCGCTCCAAAGGCCAATGCTGCCGACAGGGAAGGCCATGTCCAGCAGAATCGTAGGCGTATCGAGCCGGGCGGCGGCGTGGTGCGCCAGGTTGAGCGCCAGAGTGCTCACGCCGACCCCACCGCGCAGCGAGAGCAATCCCAACGAGCTGCCGGGTCTCTTGCGACGCATTTCCAACTTCAACCGTTCCACACGATCCAGGGCAGCCTTGATGCGCGCCCCCAATTCCTGGTACTCGACTTTTCCCTTGTTGATAAAGTCATCACCGCCGATCGTGTAGCCTTTGATCCGGTCGTCCGGCGCATCCAACGCGCTCAGAAAGAGGATCGGCACGGTGCGAAAGTGAGGGTCCGAACGCAGTTGCTTGCACACTTCATAGCCATCCACGTCGGGCATCATAATGTCGAGCAGGATCAGATCGGGTTTTTGCTGTCGCGCTAGGCGGATGCCATCTGCTCCAGTCGGGGCTTCGACGATCTCGTAATCCCAACTGCGCAGCATAATCGAATACATCAGGCGCGCGTCGTCATCATCTTCTATGACCAGAATACGAATTTTTGGCATCGGCCATACCCTCCTTTAATGAGCGATAGGGATTGCAAAGCTAAACGTACTGCCTTTTTGATACTCACTCTCGACCATCACCTGCCCGCCATGCATCTCCACGATGCTGCGCGTGATCACCAGCCCCAATCCGGTGCCCTGGACGCTGCGCACGGCGGCGTTGCTGGCGCGGAAATATTTCGTGAACAACCGGTCCAATTCGTCCGGCTTCATCCCGATGCCATTGTCTTGCACGCTCCAGCGCACATAATCCTGGCCCTTGTCGCTCCACAGGTCAGCGCTGATGATGATCAGACCCCGCTCAGGCGTGTACTTGTTCGCATTGCTGACCAGATTGGTGAGCACCTGAATCAAGCGACCGCGGTCACCGATGACGGCGGGCAGGCTGGGCGGCAGTACAACCTGTAACGTCTGGTGCTTGACAGCGATTTCCTGTTCAAAGGCCTGCACAGCCTCACTGACGATTTCCTCCGGCACGATGCGTCCCATATCCAGCCGCAACCGCCCCGATTCGATGCGCGACACGTCCAGCAAATCCTGAACCAGCCGATCCATCCGCCCTACGTTGTTGCGGATGATGTGTAAGAACTGCTGCTGTTGTTCGTTGAGTGGCCCGCCGATGCCCTGCATCCACAGATCGATGTAGCCCTTCATCGATGTCATCGGTTGCTTGAGTTCGTGGGAGACGAAGGAGATGAAGTCGGTCTTGGCATCGTTGGCCTGCTGGACGATCTGGAACAGTCGCGCGTTTTCGATGGCGATGGCGGCGTGATCCGCCAAACGTCCGATGAAGGCCACGCTGCTTTCGCTGAAGGTGTCGTCCTCGTCAGATTCCAGGGCGATGACGCCAATCACGCCGATGCCACGGTCGCGTTCCTCGCGCTTGATAGGGACGGTGAGCTGCGTGCGCATCCCCGGCGTCAAGGCGCGGTACTGGGGATTCTGCGCCAAGTCTGTGGTCAATGTGGTTTCCCCACTGCGCACCGTCTGCCCGATCAACCCATCCTCTAGCGACCAGAGCGTGTCTTTTTCGTAGCGCTCGAAGATTTCCGGTGGGTAACCGCGATGCGCCAGGAAGCGCAATCCCGGCGTGCCATCCTCAGCCTTCTGCGAAGCCGCAATCAAACCGATGGTCGCGCCGGTCGTGCGGATGGCCCATTCGAGCGTTTGCCCCATCACGGCGCTGTAATCCAGCGTCGCATTGAGCTGGCGATCGATTTGTTGGAGCGTCGTCAGTTCCTCCACACGCGCCTGTAATGCTTGATCCGTCATCGTGAACAATTGCGCGTTCTCGATGGCGATGGCGGCTTGCGCGCCGAAGGCCAGTAGCAGTTCGGTGTCTTCCTGGTTGAATGGACGCGAATCCGTGCGGTTGATGACTTCCAGCACGCCGATGGTGCGCCCGCGCGCATTGAGCGGCACAGCGATGATCGACTGGGTGCTGAACTCGGCCCGCCGGTCGAAACTGCTATCCCACCGCCCATCTTTACGCGTGTCGTGCGTGATGACGGGCCGGTTCTCGGCGAAGGCGGCCCCAGCAATGCCTTTGCCCGCCGGGACGCGCATCCCCACCAGCTTATCCCCGGCCGGCCCGCTGGAGATGCGGAAGATCAGGTCGCCGCTTTCGTCATCCAGTAGCAGCAGCGAACCGGCTTCGGAGTTCAACAGGGCGGCGGCGTTGCGCACCACCAGATCGAGCACTTCGTCCAGATCGAGGCTGGAGGCCAGCAGATTGCCGATCTCGTTTAGGGTGGCGAGTTGGCGAGCACGCGATGCCAGCCGCTCATAGAGGGAGTGCCGTTCGATGATCGCCGCTGCGTATGCGGCGACAGTGACGAAGAAGTTTTCGTCCTCTTCGGTGAAGACCGTGTTTGGATCGAACGTAGAGGCAACCATCACGCCCTGGCTTTTGTCGCCCGCCGTCAGCGGGGCCCCCATCCAGGCGCGTCCGGGCCGCGTCCCGCCAGGCGTCAGCCCGCGATTCTGACATTCGGTCAGGTAATCCGTGGTGCGGATGGTGATGCCGCTAGTTATCACCGTGCCGGACAGCCCTTCGTGGGTAGCCCAGGTATCTGTGGGATACGTACGCTCGTCTTCCTCGACGTAAAAGGTGAACGAGAGCCTGTCTTCATCCGGGTCTTTGAGTGCGATGTAGAAGTTGGGCATGGCGATGACGCGCTTGAGTTGGGTGTAGATCAACTCCATAATGTCATCCACGTCTGTGGTGAAGTTGAGCGCCTGCGCGATCCAGTACAGTGAACGCAACTCATCCGCGCGCTTGGGCTGCGTTTCGGCGATGGCGGCGCGTTCCAATCCTACTGCCGTCAGTCCCACAAGGTGTTGTAGCAGACTTTGCTCTACAGCGTTGTAGACCTCTGCGCCGGTGTCAGTGGTCTGGTGTGCGGGTGCGCTCAAACCAACCCATCCTTGTCTACCTAGCGAAATAAGCATTACGATACCGCGCTCGAGCATTTGCGCCTGTATGGGTAACGCCTCTACCGGTATCTGGGCTGCAGGGAGCGGGATGAGCGTGTCAATCGGTAGCGCGGTGGTAAGCCATTGAATCAGCGGATCGTCTGCGCGGAAGATGGTGTCGGTCCCCATCACTTGATAATGGCGTGCCTGTTGGAGCAGGGCGACTTCGACGTGTTGGGGCTGAAAAAGCGCTTCGATCTCCTCACAGAGCGCCGTGGCGATTTCCTCACGGGTGCCGCTGCTCACGGTGACGTGGGTGATATGTTCAAGGGCCTGCGATGCTTTTTGCA
>JAKJAB010000300.1:4368-4686 GCA_022707725.1 Chloroflexota bacterium
CTTCCCGCCAGGATAATCAGACTGAGCAAAATGGCGGTGACGCCGAGACTGAGGGGCTGCGCCGGAGAGAGGCTTCCCCCAAAAAGCAGAGCCAACGCCCACAAACCAATGAAGACGCCCACGACCAATAAGGGGATCAACGTGTACCCCCATAGGCGTGATCTCTGCCGGATAGTTTCTTTCAACAGTTCGATGATGGACGCCGACGCGGTCGAGCGCGTGCTCATATCGTTCTCTCCGTTGCTTAACTCACACTCGCGATAGCTCTATTGTAGCATGGCAGAAGATAGTTGCAACTCTCTTTTTGCTTGCAGCAAC
>JAKJAB010000301.1 GCA_022707725.1 Chloroflexota bacterium
CGATAGTCGTTAGTCCGATAGTCCGGCGCCCATTTTCATTATCGGGGCTGCACCACAGGTTCGGTTACACTCCTTGTGTTTTTGCTGATGCGTAACGAGTAACGAGTAACAAGTAACGAGTAACGAGTAACGAGTAACGAGTAACGAGTAACGAGTAACGAGCGTCAAACACTTCCTAACTCTTAACTCTTCACTCTTCACTCCGCAAAAATCGGCAACGGCTCACCCAATACCGGCACAGCGCGGGCGATGTAGAGGTCCCACCAGGCGCGCCAAAGCGCTGCTGCTTCACGTACCCAGTACCAGGCCAGGTCGCGGCGCGGATAGGGTTGCCGGTCGGCGACGTAACCGACAACGTCCAGCCCCAATCCGCAACAGGTATCGAGCGCGCGCGGCAGATGATAGCGTTGGGTGACCAAGACCACGTTGCGCACCTGGAAGATGTCGCGGGCGCGGTAGCACGTGTCGTAGGTGCGCCGCCCGGCATAGTCGAGGACGATGTCGGCGCGGGGGACGCCCTGCGCCAGCGCGTAGTCCAGCATCTTCGCCGGCTCATTGTAGTCCACGAAGCGGTTGTCACCGCTGAAGAGCAACTTTTGCACACGCCCGGCGCGGTACAGCTCGATCGCCGCATCCAACCGGTCTTTGAGCACCATGCTCAACGCCCCACTCGGCCAATAGCCCGCGCCAAAGACCACGGCGACGGGCTTGGAAGGGACTTGCTCGATTTCCGTCGGGATGTACATCAACCGCTCGTAGCGTGTGGTCAGCGTCCAAACTGTCCAGGCCGCGCACAGCATCCCACCTGCCAGAACGACCCAGGCAACCGTCCGTATCTTGGATTTTGTCCCTTGCCGTGCTTTTATCTTGGTTTGCTCCTCACTGGCAGGATGAATTGCCAATTCGTCCCACAAGTCATTTCGCCAATCTCGCGGCGACTGCCAGGGTTTCCACCGTGGCTGCGTCTGTCCCCCACACGAGCCAGACCCGGTTCGTGTTGCGATACAGGCTGACCGCGCCCTGTGACCCGGCCCACCAGCGCCCTCCGATGAGCTTGGCCGGGGGCGTTGTGTTGTCGATCGTTCCGGCGACGATGGGGTGTGGCACAATTTCGCCCAGCATGGCGTAAAAATCGGCGGCACTCCGGCTTGAATCCCACACAGTTTTCCAGACGATGGCATCGGCTGGTATTCCGGTCGCGCTATTCGGTCCGCCCCACACTTGTAGCAGGTCACCGCTCCAATGACTGCTATGCTCCGAAATTTCATTCGCAGAGATAACGCCGTCGCTCCATTCCAGCAGCACCAGGTGAAGCAGCGCCTCGCCGAGGGTATCGGTGGCGCTCAAGACCCACCCGCATCCCAATTGTGGCTGGAGGGGTGTTATGACCTGAGGCATATCATCGGCGAGATAGCGCTCGGCGTGCAGCAGTTGCGCAGTGGAGCGCGGCGGGCGCAGCACAGCCGCATCGACAGCAGCCGCGCCGCCCTGGGTGTACAGGTCGGTCACAAAGGTATCGCCCAACTGTAGCGAGAGCTGCGAGAGATTGTCCAACAGTGGATCGGTAGTGAGACGCCAGTGCGGCGTGATAGCGTCGGCAATCACGTCAGTCAAGCGCTGCGCCCGCGCGCTGCCCGGTTCGACGCCGGCATACCGCCACAGCGAGAAGAGCGCGTCACCGTCGCCCACGGCTATGAGGGCCAGCCGGTGATCCAGCGAATCCGCGTTGGCAATCAGGCGCGGCAGGTCGCCATATTGATCGGGGACCGCGCGCGCGTAGCCGTAGGCGATCTGCCATGCCAGCTCGTCACGCGCGCCGGGCCAGTCGCGGCGCAGGTACAGCTCTTTGGTATCCGAAGCGTAAAGCGCAGCCACTGCCGGGGCTTGCGCCACAGGGTCAACGCGGAGTTCCTCCCAGAACCAGAGCCGCAGCGCCTGCAAGTGCGGCTGAAGCTGCAATGCGAATGGCGGATAGGCATCGTAGAGCCGGTAGAGAATCACTGACATCCCAAGTTGATCATTCACCAGCGTGAGCGGCGTGCTCCAGCGCTCGATCCGCCCGCGTGCGTCTGAGACGTCGACAGCGATTCTCCCGGCCTGGGCGATGTCGAACGGCGGCAGTGGCGTTTCCGTCGGCGTGGGCGATGGCGTCGGTGTTTGGGTAGGCGTTGGGGTGAGGGAAGGGGTCAGTGTTGGCCTGGGCGTAGGCGTGGGGAGCGGGGAGAGCATCTGTGACAGGCTGATGGCGCGCCACACATTCCAACCAAGCAGTCCGACGACGGCGATGAGGCCGCCTAACAATCCCAACAGGATCCGCCGTTGCTTGGGCGTCAGTGTCTTGTACCAGCGCGTTTTCACCATATCCCCCATTGTAAAGACCAGTCAAGGCTTGTCAAGCGCACGATCCCGTTTATAATGACATTCACTTTTGCAGTGGAGCAGGCGATGGCAAAACTTTGCGGAAAAGGACTGTGGCTGGCCCATTCGTATGACCTTCAGCGTGCGGCAGAGATGGCTGCCAGCGTAGGGGCGACGACCCTGTTGGTCAAAGTCGGCCACGGCCCTTACTATTTTCCCGAAGTGACGCGCACGATGGCCAAGCGTGTGCGCACGCTCGGTTTCCACCCGCTGGCCTGGGTACAGATCACCGACCGCGCCCCTCAGGACGCGCTCAAAGCCATCGTTGAAGCGCAAACATTCGGGTACGAAGCCACAGTCCTGTTCCTCGGCGCGGCGATGGTGACCGGAGCGCAGATGCGCCCGTTGGCCGAAGCGCTGGACAACATCGAGATTCCACGCGAGCGGCTTTTTCTGGCGACCCCGCCGCCGGCGCATTTGCCCGACCCGCGTGTTCTGGACGTGCTCGCGCCGCTCTGTCAGGCTGGATGGATGCCGTTGGCCTTTGCCGCCTGGGGCAACGATCCACAACAGGTCATCCATCGGGATATTTACCAGACTCTGGACGCGCTCAGTTTGATCTGGGATAAGACGCCAGAAGTTTACCCGGTGCTGTCACCGTTGTACCGGTTCGCGGGACCGGCTTTCTTGCCGGAGGAGTTGATCCCCTGGATCGAGGAACTGGCCCGGCACGGACTGGACTTTTTTAGCGTTTACCACGTCGCCAACACGGAAAAGGCGCTTTGGCCGCTGCTGCAATCGCTCAATATTCGCTGTCAGGAAGAGCCGGCGCGCCTTGCCGCGCCTGAGCCGACCGTCGCCGGCATGCCGGACATTCCACAGCCTGTCTACGTCACCGTTTCCGCCAGTGATACGGTGTGGGGCATCATCACACGCCACGGGCTGAACAAACAGCAGTTCTGGGCGTGGAACGCGCACCTGTGGGAAAGCCGCGGCCTTCCGCGTGATCCCGACTATCTCCAGGAAGGCTGGCGGATTCGGGTGAAGTAGGGTCAGGCTACAAAAGTCTTGCGCGACGCGCTGAGACTGTTGCAGTCTTCAATTTGCCAGACGAAGTGATTGCCAATACAGCAGACTATGGTATAATCTTCACTTGCCGCCAGAACTGGCGGCTGATTTTTGGAAAAAGCTGTTTTCGGGGAGAGGATCAAATGAACCTGGTACAATCATTGGAACGCCAGATGGCAAAGCCAAACGCCAATATTCCAGAAATCCAACCTGGGGATATTGTCAAAGTCCATGTGCGCATCGTCGAAGGGGATCGCGAGCGCATCCAAGTCTTCCAAGGGACGGTTATCCGCCTGCGCAAGGGCAGTGTCAATGCCAATTTCACCGTACGGCGGGTTGCCTCACACGGTATTGGTGTGGAGCGCACGTTTCTGCTCTACTCGCCGCGCATCGACAAGGTCGAAGTGGTGCGTCATACCAAGGTCCGCCGCGCGCAACTTTACTTCCTGCGCGGTCGCCGCGGCAAGGCGGCGCGTCTGAAGGAACTGCGCAAGTAGTCGCACGTGGCACTACGCAGACCGCTGATCGGAATCACCGGGCGGAAGGATACTTCCGCCCGTTTGTCGCATATATCGATGTGTGCTGTTGGGGAGACGTATATCCGCGCCATCCAACGCGTGGGTGGGACTCCGGTTGTGATCCCGCCGACAGCGCTGGAAGCGGATTGGGCTGTGCTCGTTACCCATCTGGACGGGTTGTTGCTTTCCGGCGGCGGGGACATCGATCCCCAACTTTACGGTGAGGATAGTGAGCCGTGGATGGGCCAGGTGGATGCCGAGCGGGATTTCTCCGAACTGGGATTGACGCGGGCCTGGCTGGCGACGGAGCGGCCCCTGTTGGCGATTTGCCGGGGGCATCAAGTCCTCAATGTGGCACTGGGCGGCATATTGTACCAGGACATCGCCGCACACGTTCCCGATGCACTGGATCACGCTTATGTGGCGACGCAGCCCATGGAGACATTGGCTCACAGCGTCACGCTGAATCCGGGGAGCCGTTTAGCCGCCATTCTGGGCGGGACGACATTTGACGTCAACAGCTCGCATCACCAGGCGATCAAAACCACAGGCGACCGGCTTGTTGTGACCGGCCATGCGCCGGATGGCGTAATCGAGGCGGTGGAAATGCCGGCGCACCCGTTCTGTATCAGTGTGCAGTGGCATCCCGAAGCGATGGTCAAGGCCTCGCCAACGATGTGGCCGCTTTTCGAGGCTTTCGTGCAGGCGGCCGGTAGCTGAAAGACGTTTGTATCACCAACAA
>JAKJAB010000302.1:0-4332 GCA_022707725.1 Chloroflexota bacterium
CGCAAGCGCAAAAACATCCTTTCACCCGCGCCTTTAGGCGCAAAATACTGCGTCCGGGGAGTTTCCGGATAGATTCTTAATCCTCGATGCGGCTAATTTTGCCGATACCGGCTACCCGTTGGGAGACGGTGGGATTGCCGTAGTAATAGATGGACCCCGCGCCGTTGATCGTCGCATCCAGTTTATCGCTCACGCGCACGGTCGCGGAGCCGGCAGCGTTGATTTCGACTTTGGCGGCGGTGCTCCACAACTCGTGGGCCTGATAGTTTCCGATGCCGTTGATCTTTACGGTTTGCGTTATGGTTTCTCCCGTCAACGTTATGTTGCCCGCACCGGAGAGCGTCACCACGAGGGCGTCGACGTCCAGGTCCGGCAAATCGAAATTGCCCGCGCCATTTGCGTTCACGGTGAACGTCTCGGCCTGCATATTGGACGCGTCGACATCACCCGCGCCATCGATCGTGATGGCGTTCAGTGTCTTCACAGTGAGGTAGAAGTCGATCGGCTTACGGTTGACTGCCAGGATGTTCTTTTGCCACTGGATGTCGAGTTCGCCATCTTTGACCTCGGTTGTGATGTACTGCAGCAGATTATCCTCGGCCTCGATACGCAGCGATTCTGTGTCGCCGCGTTCGATGTGCAGGCGCCCGAATCCCGCCAGACGCACCCGGCTGAAGTCGCGCACATCGCGGGTTTCCTCGATCACGTTTCCCGACCCTTCCACTTTTTCCACGTCGATGTCGATGTTGATGTCCGGAAACGGGATTGTACATGCCAGGCTGGTTATCACTAGAGCCAGCACGATGCCAAAAATGATGCCCCTTTTCATAGTATCCTTCTCCTCTGAAAATAGCCCGATAGTCGTTAGTCCGATAGTCCTGCACCCATTTTCATTATCGGGGCTGTACCACAGGTTCGGTTACACTCCTTGTATATCCATTCTATGGATAGTACGTGATGGTGCGTGATGAGGTTGCGATGCCTGTTTGACGCCACTCGCGCTACAATTTTCATCTCTGGTATAATGGAAAGCGTTATTGTAACCTGAATGGAGGAATACGCTATGTTGAAACAAGAGCGTCGCTCGCTACATCCAGCGTCGCTGGCAACGACGCTGGATGCCGTGTTCAAGCCCAGGACGCGCGGCGAATATCTGGCGTATGGCATCTCGCAGGTGGGCAGTCCGCCCGTGATGGGGCTGGCAGGTCTGATAGTCGTCGCCGCCAGTGTGGCTGTGCCTGGCGTATGGCTGTGGTCAGGCGTATACGTGATGATGGCGATGGTCGCTCCCCTGTTGTTTTTGATCTGGCAGGTGCGCCACGGGCGCGTGACCGATCTGGATGTGCAACTGCGGGAACAGCGTAAAGGCTCGTTGTTGGTGACCATTGCCGGATTTGGCGTGAGTTGGCTGGTGATGCAAATCGGACATGCGCCGCCGCTGCTCAAAGCGATGGCGGGGGCGGGCTTTGTGCAGTGGCTCATCGTCTTTGCCATCACACTACGCTGGAAGATCAGCGCGCACACCTCTTCCGCTGCCGGGGTGACGATGCTCATTTTGCACGTGTTTGGGTTGGCGGCCGCGCCGCTCGTGATCAGCATCCCGCTGATTGCCTGGTCGCGCGTCAAACTGCGGCGGCACACGCTTGGTCAGACCATCGCTGGGGCGTTACTCGGTTGCGTCGTTATCATGGGGGCGATTCTGCTCACACCGGCGCTATAATCATTGCTCTTGCGTAAAAATGGCATACAATCCACTCAACGGATTGAACGGATCAAACGGACTTTTGAAATCTGCCCAGGAGGACGTTATGCCTGCATCGGATGAACAAATGCGCGCGTTGACGGAAGCTTTGGCGCGGGAGCGGCAGGCGCGTCAGGAGGCTGAAACGGCACTCATCGAAGCTCAACGCGCCCGGCAGCAGTTTGTCTCCCTGGTCACGCACGAACTGCGCGTGCCAATGACCTCCATCAAAGGCTACACCGACCTGTTGCTCAAAGGCATCATGGGGCCGCTCAACGAGGCGCAGACGGGCTTCCTGCAGACGGTGCGCTCCAATGTGGAACGCATGGCGCGTATGGTCGCCGATCTCGGCGATATCAACAAGTTGGAAGGGCAGGGCTTGAAATTTACCCCGGCCGCTGTTGCGCTGGAGACGACACTCAACGAGGCTTTGCGTCCTCTGGAAAACGCGATCGCCCAGAAAAACCAGACCGTCACCCGCGTGATTCCCGCAGACCTGCCCGCGCTCTGGTGCGACCACGACCGTCTGGTGCAGGTGCTGGGGAATTTGCTCAGCAACGCCCACCTTTACACTCCGCCAGGCGGTCTCATCACCATCACCGCCGAACCTGTGCTCGATCCGCCCGCTGTGCGCGTCGCCGTGCAGGATAACGGTATCGGCATCTTGCCCGACGAACAGCATCGCGTTTTCGAGATGTTCTTCCGTGCTTCGGACGAAGAGACGCGCCAGGTCACCGGCAATGGGCTGGCACTGCATCTCTCGAAGCGTCTTATCGAGCAGCAGGGTGGGCAACTCTGCTTCGAGAGCCAGCGCGGCGCGGGGTCGACGTTCTTCTTTCAACTTCCTGTGCAATAAAAAACTGTCTGAAAATTATGGCGGCTTTCTGCTGTCGTTGGCATGGGCGGCTAAAGCCGCTTTTCTTCTTGAGGGTGTTTTTGCACTTGCGGGCAGCGCCCGCAAGTGCAAAAACACCCTTTCACCCGCACCTTTCGGCGAAAATGCCTGACGGCCATAGAAGAATCCCCAACCACAACCGGTTGGGGATTCCTTTTTGAGGGGCAATGTTTAATACGTCAACATGCGGGGGAGTTGTTTGGCCTGTTCGATCCAATCGGCGACCTGGTTCTGCGTGGGTAGGCGGCGCACCAGGTTGCGCTCTGCGTTCACCTCGGCCATCTTGTTGTAGAGGTTCTCGGCGTTGCGCTGCGCCAGTTCGGGAATCGTATCGACTCCCGCGATCTCCAGCAAATCGCTGTACTCCTCGCCAATCCCTTTGACGCGGAAAAGGTCCGCGCGATTCACCCATTTGAGGATGAGCTTGTTGCTGATGCCGGTTTTCTCCACCAGGTCAGCGCGGCCTTTCGCCGTCTTGCCCTGCTCGAGCAGCGCCTCCAACGATCCGATACCGGCCTGCTGCAACTTCTCGGCATACGTATCGCCGATTCCTTCAATCGTCTGCAACTTCGTCATGTTTGCCTCCAGTCTGCGAAAGTGATCTGTGTGCATTCAATCTTACAGCTTAAGCATACCGATAATTATACAAAAGTCAAGATTTTCGGTATTGATTCAAGCGTGTAACCCCGGCGAAGGTTTGGTAATCGATCTCGACCGGGAGCGTTTGGGGAAGCAGACCCCCGCCAAGCCCAGCCCCATCGTCAGCCCTAAAACCAGGGGTGTGATGGCGGGCTGCGCCGACACACGCTGTAATTTCACTACTGTGGGGCCGGTGACCACAGCAGTGCTAACCGGGCCGTGGAATGTGCTCACGCCTTTCACGTCGATGTCCTCCAGCTTGTAGTAATAGGTTACACCGGGCTGGACGTCGGTATCGAGCCATTCGTAAGTGCCGCCCATCACCTCGCCAGGGAACTGCGGCGGGATGAGCGTGTCGTTGAGTTGTGTGTATGGGCCATCTGCCATCATGCTGCGATAGAGGTTGAAGCCAACGTGATCCAGCTCCATCGCGGTTTCCCAGGTGACGAGGATGGCGTCGTCCTGCGGTGCGGCCTTGAAGGTGGCGAGGGTGATGGCGGTTGGCAGTTCGACATCGAAAGTGACGGTCATGGGGCCAACCTCCAATGTCCCCACCGTGACTGTAACAATGCTGGTGTAGCTTCCGTTAACGGTGGGCGGGGCGGCGGTGAAGGTCAACTCAAGCGTTCCCGGCACGCCGGCGGTCACCGTCCTGGAGGCGGGGACGCGGTACGAGAGCGCCGGGATGCCTTCCCAATCTAGCAAGCCTGTTGCGTTGAGAGCGGGATAGCGGCTGGAGTTGTCGGCACGAATCCCGCTGGCGGCCATCATCCCTTTCGACAAGAAAAACACGCCAGTCCTGCATAGACTGACGTGTTGTGCGTTACGATTGTCTCTCGGACAGCAGATGCTACGGATTCCTGAACACCAGAGGCAGATAGATCAGGTAGCGTGATTCTGCCACACCCGGCAGCGCCGCGGATACCGGCCCGTGGAACGTGCTGATGCCGTTCACGTCGAGGTCTTCCAGTTTGTAGTAGTAGATCACGCCGGGTTTTATGTCCTTATCGAGCCATTCGTAGACGCCCCCATCACCTCACCCGGGAACTGCGGCGGG
>JAKJAB010000302.1:4348-4669 GCA_022707725.1 Chloroflexota bacterium
CCGCCGCAGCCGTGCTGCGATAGAGGTTGAAGCCCACATTATCCAACTCCATTGCCGTCTCCCAGGTGACGAGGATGCTGGCGCCCTGCGGCGTGGCCTCGAAGCCGGCGAGGGTGATGGCGGTGGGGTTCCAGTCCTTATAGTAGTCTTCCACTTCTCCGTTAATGATTGTCCCTGTGGAGTCCCCAAATGTTAGCTCGTAGTCGGTTGCGCGTACACGGATATAGGTGGTAGAACTGTATGTTGCGGGAACGTTCACCGTTACCGTCGCGGTTGCAGGACTGGAAGTCAATAAACTGCCAGGGTAGAACTCATAACTAT
>JAKJAB010000303.1 GCA_022707725.1 Chloroflexota bacterium
GGCCAGCCGGTCACGCCGTCGTTGGTACCCTCTTCGCCGATCGTTTCCAGCAGCCAGCCCCGCCGGTCCAGCTTCACCACGCTGTGCTCCCCCCAGGTGGTGACGTAAAAGTTGCCGGCGGCGTCCACGCGCAGCCGTTGGGGGAAACTGCCCGTCAGCGCCTCCCATCCCAGGCGGCGGATCACGCGCCCGTCTTCGAAAAGTTCCAGGATGTAGCCGCCGTCGCCGGTCAGAAACAGTGAGTTGCCCGGCCCAACGTCCATCGCCCGCGCCTCGAGCTTTTCTTCGACGGAGAAGGTGTGGATGTAGTCGCCTTCGGGCGTGAAGAACTGCACGCGCGTACCGAAGTCGTCATCGTCCAACACGTAGACGTTGCCGTTCCTATCCACCGCTAACGCTGCCGGGCCATCGTCATTGAACTCACCATCGCCCGTCCCGTAGCCGCCAAACACGTTCAACAGCGCGCCTTCAGCGTCGAAACGCGCAACCAGGTGATAGCCGGCATCGGCGACGTAAACGTCGCCCCGTGGGCTGAGGGCCACGTCCACCACGTAGCCGACCTCGCCCAGCGAAAGCTGCCCTTGGTAGTTGCCCTCCAGGTCGAAGACGTAGACGCCGTTGTAAGCGTCGGCGACGTAGACCGCCGTGTTGCTCGCGTCCATGCCGCCCAACGTCGAGAATCCGAGGCCCGCCAGCTCGGGCGACGTGCTGCCCACCTGCCACAACAGTTGAGTTGTCGTCACAGGTTCGGCGGCGACGGGCGGTTTTGGCGTGCCCGTGGCGGTGGGTGCAGCGGTTGGAGGGACGGCGGTTGGCGGCGGCGCGGCTTTCGGCGTGGCCGTCGCTTCGGACAGCGCCGGCGCGGCGGTTGGCGTGGGGGAGGGCAGCGGCGTTCCGGCGGTAAAACTACACGCCAAACTCAAGGTAACGCAGATAGTAAAACACAAAATCAGTCGTTTTTTCACCAAGTTTCTCCTATGCCCTTGCCCTGGGTAAAATGCGATAGCCCTGGCAATCCGGCGTTCCGGCAAGTTGACAAGAGCGCGTACTTTCCTACAATTGGAGTTGGAGGCATTATGCCCACAATTCCATCCACAATCAGAATTATCGCACCGGACGGACGGCTCACGCCGGCGCGCAGACGACGTTTGATGCTCGATTTATGCCTGCGGCGCGCCCGTCCGGGAACCGGCAGCAGCAGAGAATTTCTGCACAGGAGGACGGCGATGCATCCCTGGCCTGACTTACGTTCCATTCTCCAGGACGTCCCCTGGCTCATCGTTGGCGGCGTTGCCACTCGCGCCTATATGCCGGAGCGCGCCACACAAGACCTGGATATCCTCATCCGCCGCGCCGACGGCGACACGGTCTGGAAGAAACTGCAAGCTGCCGGCTATACGCGCGTCTCAGAACTGGCAATCCCCGGCTTTGTCGCGCGTTCACCCGAAAACGTCGAAGTAGACATCCTCTATGGCGACGCAATCTGGCTGGATGAAGCGTTGCAACGTCCCGAAACGGACGCCGCCGGGTATCCGGTCATTGGGCTGCCGTATCTCGTGTTAATGAAGCTGGCCTCCGCGCGAGCGCAGGACGTAGCCGATCTTGCGCGGATGCTCGGTCTGGCCTCCGAAACGCGCCTGGCGCAGGTGCGCGACGTTGTGCTCCGTTATGCGCCGGGTGAAGCCGAAGACCTCGAAGCCCTCATTTATTTAGGACAACTGGAAGCGGACGCGTAGGCGGGACGCGCTCGAAGCGCGCCCCGCCCGTTCAAGTTAATTGCTCGACCGCAACACCAGCGGCAGGTAGATATACGCCCGCGTGCTGAGTATCGCCTCTTTCGGCGCGAAGGCTCCGAAGTCGTGTGTGACGTAGCCCACCACGCGGTACGTCTCGTCCGTCGCGCCGGTCGAATCCCACACGGCGTCGAACGTCGCCGTTCCACCGGGCGCGAGCGCGGTCAGCGTGTGCGTGAACTCGACGGTCTCCCCGACGGTCGCGCCCTCCACGCGGATGACGGCGGCGCCGTTCAGCGTCATGTCGCCCGTGTTCTGGAAGGTCAGCGTCAGCGCGATGCCGTCGCCCGGCTTGAAGAGCGCCGGCGTCGCGGTCAGGTCCATCACCTCGCCGGAGACGACGCCCACGGTGAACTCGGTCATTTCGGTATCGAGGGCGCGGCCTTCCGTATCCAGCGCCGTCACTTCGAGGACGTAATCGCCCGGCGCGAGCGGATCGGGGACCACCAGGTCCAGCAAAGCCGTGCCGGTGATTGCGTGCAACGCTTGCAGCGGCAGTATGGTTTGCACCTCGCCGGAGAGCGATTTGACAACTGATTGCACGAAGAGCGTCTGTTCCGCGCCGCTGTTATCGACCAAAAGCGTCGCCGCAACCGTATCCGTGAGGAAGTAGGTAGCTTGCGTCGGGCGCAAGCTGACGATGTCCACGGTGGAGGAGAACACGTCGATGACGAAGTCCCATTTCTGATAGAAACGCGCGTCCGTCGACGCCGGGTTGTAGGTGAAAGGATAGATGAACAGTTCCAGCGTCGAAGTGCCGTCCGGATTCTCGGTGATGCGCCACTCGTAGTCCTGGTCGAATTCGGGGTAGAAGTCGGCGTTGGCGGCAGTCTCCTGAAGCGGCGCGACGGCCGGCGCAGCGCAATCGCAGTCAATCATCAAGGTGTAGGTCGGGAGGCGCAGGCCGGTAGCGACCACCAGGCCGCCCTGCGCGGTCAGGGTGACAGTCTGCACGCGCTGGCCCTGTGGATAGGTGTACGTCTCTTTCCAGGTAGGGACGATGTACTCGGTGGGGCTGAGCCATTCGCTGCCTTCCGGGAGCGTCAGATGGTCGAACCCTTCCTCGTCAGTCGTCACCGTATAGTCGGGCAGCGTCAGAGCGAGCGCGCCGACCGGCCCATCTGGGGTAGCGAGCGGCGCAGCGTTCACCGCCAGCGTGGGCAATGCGCCGAACTTGGGATCGCCAAATACGTGGTACTGGTAAATCAATTCCTTCCACCCATACACCAAACTGTCATCAGCCCATTTATCGCGGGCCATAGCGTTGAAGGCGGAGCCGATGGAAAGCGCGTTATTTTTTCCCCAGCGATTGAAGAACGCGCGCCCGGCAGCCCCGTTCATGTGCCGATAAGACTCGTTGACCGCGCCAATGTATATGCCCGCGCCCCCCCGCAGCCAGGCTTCCGACATACTGTAGCGATTTTTATAGTTGCCAGTGAGGCAGGCCAGGCCAAAAACAACCGGGTGATAACCGTTGAAGTCAAAGCTACTGACATCCCAGACAGTGAGTCCGACGGGCCCGCCATCCCCCCAGGAGCCAGACCCCCCGTGTCCACGATAGACCACCAAACCCTGGCCTCGGGCTAACTCCGGTCTGAAAGCAGCTAACATTGTTGCGGCATCTGAATAATTTTTCCATTTAAGGCGGGGCGTATTGGCAAAATTCAGCCTGTCGTAGACCTCTGTGAGGTGTGTCCAAAACGTATCCGCTCCATCCCCGCGCCCACTGCTAAGCAAAGCGCGCTGCCGGTCGAAGCCGACGCCGGTTCGAGCAACCGAGAGGGAGTTTAGGAGTCCCTGGCTCAGCGTGCCCAAATCGTCTCCGACGATACGGCCTAGCACCAGTTCGGGTTTGGCCTCTCCGGACGTGCTGGCATAACGCAGGTCGCTGTAGGGCACTCCATAACCGGCTCCTTGCGGCGGGATGATTTCATCCTCACCGACGAAGAGCACGTAGCCGGTGCCATTATACCCCCGGAAGTTGGGATGCAGCGCCTTGGCCCAACGCCCACTCGGTTCGAGCAATGCGTCCAATTCTACAGCGGTGAAGTCTGAAGAGAGGAAGCCAAGCACACCATTTCGCAGCGTGGCCAGTTCTGCCATACGCGAAAGCACCAGGTGGTACTCGCGATTTTTGCCCTCGTGCGCGCGCCAGTCAGGCAGCGCGGCGAAATTCCACAATCTACCAGGCGACGTGATCAGCAGGTAATCCGCCTGTTCCAACGCTTCAGATGCCGAACCGGTCCAGGGCTGGGAAAAATACCCGTCAATCACTGTGGGAGCGGCGCTCGTCGTATAGCGCACGATACCGCCGAACTCGTAGCCGATGCTGTAACTCAGAGTATTGGCGCTGTACTGCTTATCGTACAAGATGGGCGCTGCCACGTAGCGGACGGTATGTTGCTCGCCGGAAATAAGCGATACGTTGTTGATGGTAAACGTAGCACTGGCGCGCTGCGTGATGGAGTCGTAGAAGGTTTTGGATAGGCTGTACGAGGCGTCGCCTTCCCCGGCAGCAGGATAAAAGCCCACTATGCCACGGTCCTCGAGGCTTTTCAGGGTAATCTGTGTGCTGCACGTGTTCTTCAGCGTCAGAGCAACCTGATAATAGTTCCCAAGCCGGGTCACCTGGCGCGTCACGTCCACGCACATCCGGCCGTTAAGAATCATGAGCGTCTTTTCATGCTCGGAGACGATCCCTTCGCTGCTGGTAGCGCGCGCCTTGAACGTATGCGCGCCCGATCCTTTGCCGCCTACGTCGACGACAAAATCGTGCGTCAGGATGCCCGCCAGCGGATAGTACGTACCCACAGATGTACCATCAAGGAACAGATCAACCCTCTGCACGCCCTGTCGCACATCTCCACAATCTAC
>JAKJAB010000304.1:0-4381 GCA_022707725.1 Chloroflexota bacterium
CCGGGTGCAGTTCCAGCAGGGATTCGTAGACGCTGCCAAGTTCCTCCGGCCCCAGGTTTTTGTAATCCACGGGACGCAGGGCGCGAATGGCGCGATCCTCAGTGAAAGCCAGCGCGCGCACCGCTTCCAGCAGGTCGCGGTTGCCGATCTCGCAGCCGATGAGGTCGATCACGGCCTCGTCACTGAACAGGTAGCTGCCGAGCACGGGGAGTCCGAGAGAAGCGGCTCCGGCTCCACCAGCCCTCACCCTAAATCCCTCTCCCAAGGGGCGAGGGACTTGGGCAGCCGCGAGAATAGCGATCAGAACGCCTTCGAGGGTATTCGTAACCTGGTCTGCGGTGAAACGAAGCACATGATAGCCCAGGGATTCAATGTCGTGTTGGCGGGCAAGGTCGGCCTGTGCTTGCTGTTGATGGATTGGCCCATCAATCTCAACCACCAACGCTTTTTCATAACACAGGAAGTCCACAACGTAGTTGGTATGCGCAATAGGGTGCTGGCGGCGGAATTTAAGCCCATCCAAACGACGATCACGGAGGCACTCCCATAAAATCTCTTCGGTAGGTGTCTGGCGCTGTCTCAACTCACGCGCCACCCGAATCGCCACCGTCGAAGCAATATTCTGATAGCCCTCGCTATTGGGTGTGCCTCTTCTCAAATGCTCGTGCTCCCCTTCTCCACCTGGGAGAAGGGGCTGGGGGATGAGGGCTTCTCCGCCGAGCAGGCGCATCACCAGCCGCAGTCCGTGATAGAGATCGTGATGGCGCGTACCCCGGAGCCGCTCCGCCAGGTCGCGCAGCCGCCGCGTGGAGTAGTATTCGATGTAGCGCGCTCTGGCGACGTCGGCGGCATCGGGATCAAGCAGCAGCCCGCGATCCTCGGCCACAAACAGAAACAGCAGCCGGTAGACCAGCCGCAGCAGTTGGCGGTAGTAGTCCTGCTGATCGAGCCGCCCGTCTTGCAGCTTGTCGCGCAGGTCCATATTGTGCGGATGCGCCAGGAAGCCTGCGCCGAGCGCCGTGATCGCTTTTTCTACATTGTCGCGGAGCTGGTCGAGCGCGCGCGTGCCCTGTTCCACAGCGGTCTGCATCCACCGTTCGAGCCAGAAATCCGTAGGGCGCTCACCTTCCACGCGCGAGGAATGGCACAGCAGCCACAGCAGCACGAAGTCGGCGTAGACCTCGCCGTTCATCATCGCTTCGAGGTCGAATTCGACATACGCCTGCCGCGTCAGGCTGACGTTGTCGCGCAGAATCCGCAGCCGCAGCCCGTTGGAGAGAAAACCCCACAGCACGTCGTCCGAGCGGTTAAGAAACACCTGCACCATACTGTGCGGGCTGGTCGTCGCCGCGCCCGCGACACCCGGCGTGCGCCGGTCCAGGTCCACTTTGTAGCTCACAAGGTGGATCGGCACGTTACCTTCCGCGTCCCGGTGCGAGATGGGATAGGATTTTCCGTCAATCTCGACCGCGCGCTCCGTGGGCAAGCGTCCATAGTCCAGTTCGCGGAACAGCGGCAGCAGCCAGCGTTCGCGCGTGAGCGTCGTGCCGATGTCGTCGGCAGGTAATTGCGCTTGCGCGGTCTGGAAGTTGGCCCATGCGCCGAGCAGCACGTTCCACGCGCGGTTGATGACCTCGTTCAGCTTCTCGCCGGGGCGATGATAGTCTTCGGCGCGTAACCCCTCAAGGCCGTCGCCGCCTTCCGCAATACGCTGGAGCAGGTCCGGCGGCAGGATCGCCCCCTCGGTGTGAATCGTGGTGAAGATGTCGCGTTGTCGAGTAGCCATAACTAACTCTTCTTCTCTGTCAGCAAGAATACCTGCTTGGAAAAAATATCATAGAAGTAGACCCGATCAAATGCTGAGGATATGCAACCGGGTTCGAGGGGTTCATCTGGGATGACAGTTGAGGATAACCCATCTCCAGGTGCAACAATCACAAGCCAGGCGGCATTAAATTGTGTCTTGTACTTAGGCAAATCTTTCTCTTTTTCGCGCGTGAATCTTTCGAGCAGTTCCACTTCTTCATTACCGATCCAGGCCACTTGCAGATTTGTCCAATGACTTGAGGTCAGAGTTGAAAGCGCTTTAACGTTGATAAAACGGAGGTAATGCACCAAACAGGTTTCAGCAAAATCATCCCACTCAATTTTGACGGATTGGCCTTCACTTATCGGCAAATGCTTCTGTATGGCATCAACTACGGCGCTAGCTATCTCGTGAAATTGCGATTTCTTAGGGCGGTTGTCTGACCAGGAGCACCTTACCCATAATGGAACTGGGTATTGTTCCTCAAATTGTGTTTTGGCCATTGCTACGATTTGCTCAAAAGCATTTTCTCTCGCCTTCATCTCCGAACCACCCTGGCCTGATCCGTAGTAGAATTCCGTGATCTCAATACCAAGGTCGTAGTTACCTACACAGATGTCGGGTGGATCATTTGGCGTATCCTCCCAAACCTCAAAGCTAGAAGAGGGGATCGCGTCACATAGCTTAGAAAAATGCTCGAAGATCAGACGCGCGCGTTTTTGTTTCTCTGTTTCGGGCACCGATCACCTTCTCCCCGCCGGCAAATAGACATAAATGCCAAGCACATCTGGTGGCAATTGCGGCTCAACCGAATACCGCACACCACGTATCCGCGAGGCACTGCGCACACGCTTGTGCTGGTCGAGGAGTTCCTCGGCGCGTCGTTCGGCCACCTCTGTCAGATAAGGCATAATGTGGTCAAAACCATCAATCACGCGCTGCACAAAGGTTGCTGCCTGATCCGCGTGGATGTTTTCGTCGGGATCGGCGAGCAACAATTCTTCGGCCCAGTCGCTGTCGAGCCACGTTGCATTGTCCGGCGCACCTTCAAATGCCACGAGCTGCACATCTTCGGCCAGCATTTGGCGCTCGTCTTCAGCCGTGCGAGTGATGATGTGGTAGCGCAGCCGAATAAGCAGCACCGTCGTGCGCGTATCCACCTTGGAGGTACGAATTGCCCCAGATCGTCGCGCGACGCCATTTCCTATCGGGTCAAGCGCCGAGTCCATGACGTAGCTCGCCATACCCTCGACGATCGGGTGCGTGCGGGACAGGTAAAGCTGCTCATCCTTCACAGGAAGTTCGAATTTCGCTGTGAACTGCTCCCGATTGCCAATTGCTTCTCGCAGTGCGCGCGGGACTTCAGCCAGGTCGAAGTGGAACGCATGATTCTCTGATACGACGCCGCCATGCATTCGCACAGCGTCCCACATGAAGTCCGCGACATCCACGCCAGAGCCAATGGCGTCCTGGGCGGCGCGCAATTCTTGCGCTACATCCTCGGTCTTGATGGCTTCTTGCGCGAACATGGTTCGCGAGCGTTTCTCACGATCGGCCACAAAATCCCATTCATCAAAGAGTGCTTGTTGCCGAGGAGCCATGTATTCCTCAAAGCCCGGCAGCACTTGAGCTGTCGCCGGACGGTCTTCGTGAAACAACAAGCCCTCGAAGATCGCTTCAATAATCTCGCTGCTCTCTACGGGTATGGGCACAGAAATACCCAATGAGTTGCGGATCGCCCGGTGTTTGCGCAGCAGCACTTTTAATACACTGCCGTCGATCTGGTTATCTGTCCCATAGAGCGTCACAATCTTGATGGTTTCACGCGGCTGACCGTAGCGATCTACGCGACCTTCGCGTTGTTCGTGGCGGACGACCGCATCGAAGTGGTCCTGCAAGTTAATGCCTTCACTCAGACAGTCGGTGCAGACCAAGACCCGCTTCGGCGTGGCACCCAGTTCAGCCACACGGGCTTCTCGTTCGGCAGGTGGCAGGGAGCCGGTGACACCAACTACTTCTACGCCACGCGTGCGGTTGCGCAGTTCTTCAGTGACGTACTCAACCGTCGCAATGAACCGACAGAAGACAATTGGGCTATAGCCATCCCGCAGCAAGTCCTTGACGATCTCAACGGCTTTTTCGAGCTTGTTGTCATTTTCGCCCATCAACGCTTCCGCTGCGCGAGCCATATCCAACAACCGTCGACGGTTGGCGCTCTCGTCCCTGGCTACGTCCCCCACGTCGCCGCCCGGTGTGACATCGATGCCTTCCATCGAATCATCATCCATCAGGTCCAGCACGGTTCGGCGACCAATTTCATCGGCGTCTTCTTCTGTCTCCGCATCCGCAGTGGCTGCTCGACTACGCAATGTGGCTGCCGCTGCTGCCGGACTGGACGCCAATGCACGCAACAAGGCAAGTGCCGACCACCAGCGCACGCGCTGCCGGAATCGCTCTTCACCTGGTGCAGTGACAGTTTCACGAGCATAATTCAACACGCGGTCGAAGAGGCGGCGGTAGTCTGTGGTGAGCATATATGTATCTTCAGCATGTTCGCGCTCAGGGAACGGCGTG
>JAKJAB010000304.1:4413-4666 GCA_022707725.1 Chloroflexota bacterium
CCCCGCCGACGTTGCACAAAATACTGGGCCAGTTCACGACGGTGCTGCGCCTGGTCTGGACCCGTGAGGTCTTCAGGTAAATCGTCTAGTTCAGAATTGAGCAGCGACAACAGGGAACGAAAGGCTTCCTCTTTGCCACTGTGCGGTGTGGCTGTGACCAGAATCAGGTGCCGTTCGGGATCGTCAGCTAGCCCGGCCACTAACTCGTGCCGCTGGTGACGGCCACTACGACGCTCACTGCTGTAGGCACATG
>JAKJAB010000305.1 GCA_022707725.1 Chloroflexota bacterium
CATCGTCAAGGGCCTGCCGATTGAAGAGCCAGGCATCCCGGCCTCGTTCAAAGTGCTGGTGAAGGAATTGCAGAGCCTGGCGCTGGCGGTCGAAGCCGTCACGGATTCAGGTGAAGTGCTGCGCTTCGGGCGCGATGACCGGCGCATGCAATTGCCAAAACTGGGCATGGGCCTGCTGGGGTTGACACCCAGAGAATAAGCGCCCATCGCGATTGGTGTGCTGCGCGGCGAATCAGTTGACGTTTTTTCTCTTTGTGGTAGAATTCTCATTCGCTGACGGCAGCAAGAACTCCTGCCATCGACAAGTTAAAGGGGCTGAAACCCCAAGTACTACGGCAACAACGAGGAGGCCATCGCAGCTAAAGATGGCCTTCTTCACTGGAAATTTGAACGTTTTTGATATCAGAGGCTGGTCTGACCCCGGCTGATGGATTAAGTTGAGGAGGAGAAAGTGCCTACAATCAATCAGTTGCTGCGCAAAGGACGCAAACTGAAGCCGCGCAAAGAGCAGGCGCCCGCGCTTCTGTATAACGTGAATACGAAGAAAGGTGGCCGGCGCACGCGATCGGGGCGCGGCAATCCGCAGAAGCGTGGTGTTTGCACTGTGGTGAAGACAACCACGCCCAAGAAACCGAACTCTGCGTTGCGCAAAATCGCGCGTGTCCGGTTGTCCAACCGTATCGAAGTCACGGCTTATATTCCTGGTGAAGGACACAATTTGCAGGAGCACTCGGTGGTGCTTGTGCGCGGTGGTCGTATTAAGGACCTCCCCGGTGTGCGTTATCACATTGTCCGTGGGGCCTTGGATTCCACGGGTGTCGATGGGCGCAATCAGCAGCGTTCCAAGTATGGGACGAAGAAAGACGCTAAGGGCGCCGCGAAGAAGAAGTAAGGAGACAGAGTAAACCATGCCGAGACGAAGCAGTCCGCCTAAACTTGAAGTCGCCCCCGACATCCGCTACAACAGCGTGCCGTTGCAGCGTTTCATCAATCGGATGATGCACGTTGGCAAGAAGAGTGTTGCGCGGCGCGTAATGTATAAGGCCTTGGATCGCGTGGAGGCGCGTACCAACAAGCCTGCGATTGAGGTTTTCGATACCGCCTTGCGCAACGTCGCGCCGGCCATTGAGATCAAGCCGCGCCGCGTGGGTGGGGCCACCTATCAGATTCCGGTTGAAGTGCCGGCACACCGCCAGCTCTCTTTGGCGATTCGTTGGCTTTTGGATGCCGCGCGCAAACGAGCGGGCCATGGAATGGTCGAGAAGTTGTCGGCTGAGTTGATGGATGCTGCCAACAACGCCGGCGCTGCGGTCAAGAAGCGTGAGGATACCCTGCGTATGGCGGAGGCCAACCGCGCTTTTGCGCACCTCCGTTGGTAAGTGGCCTCTGCTGGTAAGCATTGTGTTTGCCAGCCGAGTGCATAGACCACAATTGGCTGTCGCTGGTTGAACAACAAAGTGGTTGGCGATGGCCGCAGAACATTCACTTGCACATATACGTAACATCGGCATCATCGCTCATATCGATGCCGGTAAGACGACGACTACCGAGCGGATCCTGTACTACTCAGGCAGAACGCACCGTTTGGGTAACGTCGATGAGGGTACGACCATCACCGACTGGATGGTCCAGGAACGGGAGCGCGGGATCACGATCACGTCTGCTGCTGTCACGTGTTACTGGCGCGAGCATCAGATCAACATCGTGGACACCCCCGGTCACATCGACTTTACCGCTGAGGTGCAACGCAGCCTGCGGGTGCTGGATGGCGGAGTTGTCGTGTTTGACGGGACGGCGGGTGTAGAACCGCAGTCCGAAACCGTGTGGCGTCAGGCGCGGCTGTTTGGCGTTCCGCTCCTGGCTTTCATTAACAAGATGGATAAACTTGGCGCCGATTTCGCGCACGCTGTCGAGACGATGCGCGAGCGCCTGAAGGCGCATCCCTTGCCGATCCAGTGGCCGATGGGTGCCGAATCGAGTTTCCGCGGGGTAGTGGACTTGCTTGCGTGGAAGGCCATTATCTGGACCGACGAACTAGGCTCGGTCACCCAGGAAATTACGGTTCCTGCAGAGGTCGAGGCCGACGCCTGGATCGCACGTGAAGCGATGCTCGAGTCCATCGTCGAGACGGATGACGGCTTGACGGAGCGCTATCTGGAAGGTGAGGAGATCGCCGAGGCGGACTTGCGTGCGGCGCTGCGTCAAGCGACGTTGCGCGGCGAGCTACAGCCTGTGCTGTGCGGCTCTTCGCTGCGCAACAAAGGCGTACAATTGCTACTCGACGCTATCGTGGATTTCTTGCCGTCGCCGGAGGATGTTCCGCCGGTCCGTGGCCGGAATCCCAAGAAAGATACCATCGAAGAGCGTCCGGCGGACCCTGAAGCGCCGCTGGCGGCTCTGGTCTTTAAAATTACGACTGACCCTTACGTGGGGCGTCTGGCTTACTTCCGGGTGTATTCCGGGAAGATAAGCCGGGGGAATGTTTACCTGAACCCCACCAAGGGGACACGTGAACGAGTCCCGAAGCTGCTGCGGATGTTTGCCGACCGCCGGGAAGAGATGGACGAGTTGAGCGCGGGTGACATCGGCGCGACACTTGGTCTGAAAAGCACCTTCACCGGGGATACGTTGGCCGCCATGCATGCGCCGATCATCCTGGAAACCATTCGTTTTCCTGAGCCAGTGATCTCCGTGGCGGTGGAGCCGCGCACGGTCGCCGATCAGGATCGGCTGAACGAAGCGTTGCAGCGGCTTGCCGAAGAAGATCCAACCTTCCGGGTGCGTCTGGATGAAGGAACAGGGCAGACCGTCATCTCGGGGATGGGAGAACTGCATCTGGACATCCTGGTGGACCGGATGTTGCGCGAGTTCAACGTGCAGGCCAACGTGGGCAAGCTCCGGGTCTCGTATAAAGAAACGGTCACCCGTACCAGCCAGGCCGATGCGGTTTTCGATCGGATGATGGCCGGAAAACCCCAGTACGCGCGGGTCGTTTTGGAAGTTGCCCCTGCTGACATGGGCGGGGAATCGCGATTTGAGAGCATATTGCGTCCGCAGGACCTGCCGCCGACGTTCGTTGAGGCGGTTAGAGCTGGGGCGCTAGAATCGTTGGACAGCGGTTTCCTGGCGGGGTATCCGGTGGTGGGCGTGATCGCCCGGTTGATCGACGCGGAAATGCGGCCCGAGTTTTCGACGGAGATTGCCTTCAAAGCCGCAGGGGCACAGGCTTTCCGCCAGGCCGTTGAGGCGGCGGCTCCGGTGTTGCTGGAACCGGTGATGGATGTCGAAGTTGTTTTGCCCGAGGAATTCGTCGGCGAGGTTCTAGGCGATCTGAATGCGCGCGATGCCAATGTCCAGATGATGGAAGCGCGTCCTGGCGGCGGGCAGGCGATTCGGGCTTACAGCCCTTTAGCAAAAATGTTTGGTTATGCAACCGACTTGCGCAGCATGACGCAGGGTCGGGGAACATTCACAATGGAGTTCCATCACTATGCACCGGTGGACTCCCGGCAAATGGAAGCCATTTTATATGGCGCGTAAGACCAGTTGTATAGCAGAGTAAACTGGATGCAGTGGAATACCGCCTTCAGTGTCGCTATCTTGGTTGGTACATCATTTGAGTAGTTAAATAAGATCAATTAGCAAAGAAATAAGGAGAGGCAAGCAATGGCTAAAGAGAAATTTGAGCGCACTAAGCCACATGTGAACGTTGGCACGATTGGTCACATCGACCATGGGAAGACCACGTTGACCGCGGCGATCACCCGCACCCTGGCGACCAAGGGATGGGCGACTTTCAAGGCTTATGATGAGGTTGCCAAGGCGGATGCCAAAATGTTCCGCCGTGACGCGACCAAAATCCTGACCGTCGCTATCTCTCACGTAGAGTATGAAACCGAAAAACGCCACTATGCGCACGTGGACTGCCCTGGTCACCGTGACTACATCAAAAACATGATCACGGGCGCCGCACAGATGGATGGCGCTATCCTCGTGGTGTCCGCGGTGGATGGCCCAATGCCCCAGACGCGCGAGCACATCCTCCTGGCGAAGCAGGTTGAAGTTCCCGCGATCGTGGTCTACATGAACAAGGTTGACCTGATGGACGACCCCGAACTGTTGGAGTTGGTCGATCTGGAGATCCGCGAAGTGCTGAGCGGCTACGGATTCCCCGGTGACGAAACTCCCATCGTGCGAGGGTCCGCGTTGGCGGCCTTGAACTGCAAGAGCGACGATCCCAGCGATCCGGCCTATGAGTCGATCTGGGAGCTGATGCGCGTGGTCGACGAGTACATTCCTACGCCGCAACGTGACGAGGATAAGCCCTTCCTGATGTCCATCGAGGACGTCTTCTCCATCAAGGGCCGCGGTACGGTGGTCACCGGGCGTGTGGAGCGCGGGACGATGCGCCCCAACACCGAGGTTGAGCTGGTGGGCGATATGTACGAGAAGCCCCGCAAGACCGTGGTGACGTCGATGGAAATGTTCCACAAGACGCTGGATGTGGTGCGGGCGGGCGACAATGCGGGTCTGTTGCTGCGCGGTATCGACAAGGACGAGGTGGGACGTGGTGTCGTCGTGGCTGCCCCGAATACCATCCACGCGCGCGCCAAGTTTGAGGCTGAGGTCTACATCTTGCGCCGTGATGAAGGTGGGCGTC
>JAKJAB010000306.1 GCA_022707725.1 Chloroflexota bacterium
AGGCCTACGTGGACACGCTGTTCTACAATCCCAAGCATCCTTACACGCAGGCGCTTCTACGCTCCATCCCGCGGTTGGGACCGCGCGACCGCAACGCGCGCCTCTACTCCATTCGCGGCGCCGTGCCGGAGCCGTATGAGACGCCGTCCGGCTGCCCATTTCATCCACGCTGTGAGCAGATGCGTCCCGGCGTCTGCGATCAGCAGGAGCCGCCGTGGGTGACGATTGTGACGGGGCATAAGGTGAGGTGTGTGTTGTATAGCTAAGTCGTTCTTTAGGCTGAAAATAAGAACGCCATGTCACAGCAATTCCAAGATGTAGTATTTTACCCGCTTCTCTGTAAGCCCCTGAGCCTTGCTCGCCCCCGAACGCGGTCCCGTTTGCCAATCTGCCAAAAGAACCCGATGCATCAACGATTCTGGCTTTAGCTTGTTGGGTTGGCGCCATATCCGCCACCCCCAAATTATAGAAAATGCTCCACCTAAAAACGCCAATAAAGCGATAATGATCCCTAGCACAATATTTCCTCCAGAGCAAGTTTCACATATTGCTTGAGTACGGCGACCAGGTTCAAGATTCCTACCCCAGTGCTTATGCTCTGCAACCAAAGTTCACACATGCTTCAGCCAAAACCGATAGCCCGTCCTCTGGTGTAGGCTCTGCACAAGGAATATGTTGGTCAGGGGCTTCTGCTTGTGGTAAAAGTCGCGGTAGCCCCGGGGAAATAACGAGCCAGCGCATCGAAGAGCGCTTGATAGAGCTCGTCCAGCGTCATTCGAACGACTCTCGAAGCACATTGAGTTGTCGAAGCCAGTGTTTCTTTTCGGCGATCAAATCTCCCCAACGTAAGGCTTCCATCTCAAGGGGATACGCGAATTCGTCGCCCAGTTCACCAGCCTTCAATTTTTCCATAAAGGCTTCATACTCCAGCCCGTGCTTGATCTCGAACTCGAGCTGCTCCCGTTCGCAGGTCCCAGATTGCGTCGAACCTCGTTGCTCATCGCATACTCCTAAATTGTGAGCCAAGACCTTAAAGCTTTCACTGCGTAATATACTCCAATCCGCACCGAGGGCAAGAAACTGTCCAAAATTGCAACCTGTGATACACTTGAGCGCGTATTACAAATACCAGATTCAACACGCCTGATGCGACTTTGAACTGTCGGCTTTCGACATTCGACGTTTTCAAGGAGGCCCAATGACCCAACCATTTCCACCGCCTGGCTTTATCCGCGTCGAATCGGCGATCCCCGGCATCGTGGTGTACGCGCCCGCGCCGGAGGAGGACGAAGCGCAGCCCGCTATCGTGGAGTTCAAGTGTCCACAGTGCCAGGCGACGACGGCCTACAGCGTGGTCGACGGCGGCTTGCGCTGCGCGCACTGCGGCTATTACGAGCCGCCCGCCAGGGCGATTGTGGGCAAGGGCGCGCAGGGATTCGAATTCACCGTGGAGACGCTGTCCATCGCCAGCCAGGCGCACGGCTGGGGCGAGACCCGCCAGGAATTGCAATGCCAGAACTGCAATGCGCGTGCGACCCTTCCGCCGGGCCGTTTGACGCACACCTGCCCGTTTTGCGGATCGAACCGCGTGTTACAACAGGCCGCGCCGCAGGACGCGCTGCGCCCGCGCTTCCTGATACCCTTCAAGATCGAAGCCAACGCCTGCCGCCCCATCGCCGAGAACTGGTTGAGCAGCAGTTGGATGACGCCGAAATCGCTCAAACAATCCACCGTGGCCGGATTCATGGGCATCTACCTGCCGTACTGGACCTTCGACACCGTGACGCTGGCCGAGTGGAAGGCCGAAGTCGGGCATCAGGAGACGCGCCGCCGCTACAACTCCGCAACCAAATCCTGGGAGAGCCACACGGTCACGGTCTGGCGCTGGGAGTCCGGGCGCGTGCGCAAGTTCTTCGACGATTTGTTGGTTTCGGGGACGGCAAAGTTGAGCCGTGTGCTGCTGACCCAACTGCAAAACTACGACACGCACGCGCTGGTCGCCTACGAACCGCAGTATCTCGCCGGATTTCTGGCGCAGGCCTACGACGTCCCGCTGGAAAAAGCGTGGGAAGAGGGCCGCGAGGCGATGCGGGCCGCAACGCGCAAAGCGTGCCGCGACCAGGCCAGCACGTCACAGATTCGCAACTTCAGCATGGCGCTGGACTTCAGCGAGGAAAGTTGGCGTTACGTGCTCGCGCCGCTCTACCTGGCCGTCTACCGGTACAACGGGCAACCGTACCAGGTGATGATCAACGGGCAGACGGGCGCCATCGCCGGGCAGCGCCCGGTGGACTGGAACAAGGTCTGGCTGGCGGTAGGGGCGTCGGTCGCGCCGGGGGCGCTGCTGAGCCTCATAGGACTGCTGGGAATCGTCCTGGGGGCGCTGCTGCCGCCGACGTTGGCCGTCGGGATGGTGCTGCTCGCGCTGGGCGTCGTCCTGCTCATCGCCGGCGGGGTCATTGCCTTCAACATCATCAACAAAGCGCGGAGGATGGGCGATGCTTGAACTGTGGGAAACCGAAGTTGTGGTCGCTGTCTGCCCGCACTGCGACTGGCGCTACGTCGTCCCCACGGAGAAGGCGACGCTGCGCTGTCCGCACTGTTTTGCGGCGGACCTGGAACCGGTCGTCGATGACGTAGAACAGTTGCCCTACCTCCGCCCACCGGAATTGGTGACACCTTTCACGGTAACCAAGGCCGTCGCCGACAAACGCATCGAGGAATTCGCCGATGGCATCCCCTTCGCGCCGCGAGATCTGAACCCGGAAACGCTGCGCAGCCGTGTGCAGCGGCTCTACCTGCCGATGTGGCTGGTCGATAGCGACGTGATGGCGACGTGGGGGGCGGAGGTCGGCTTCGATTACAACGTGGTCAGCCACCGGGAACGGTACAGCGACGGCAGCGGGTGGGACACGCAGCAGGTGCAGGAGACGCGCATCCGCTGGGAAGCGCGCGTGGGACAGCTCGAACGTCACTACGACAACGTTGTCGCGCCGGCGCTGGAGCAGCACGCGGCTATGGAACAGGCATTGGGGGCCTACGCGCTCGACGTTGCGCAGCCCTACGCCGCCGGCGACCTGGCCCGCGCGCTCGCGCGCCTGCCGGACCGCGCGCCGGAAGCCGCCTGGGCCGATGCGGCTCCGACGTTGCAGGCGGCGGCGGGCGAAGAATGTCGCCAGGCCGCCAGCGCGGATCACATCCGCCAATTTCGCTGGTCGCCAACATACACGGGCCAACATTGGACGCTGCTGCTCCTGCCACTCTACGCCACCTATTATCTCGACGACGACGCCGAGCCGCGTCCGGTGCTGATCAACGGCCAATCGGGGCGCGTCTTCGGCGTGCGCCGGGCGTCGATGCAGCGCGCACAGCATACGGCGCTGATCATCGTGGCCATAGCCGCCGTGCTCTTCCTCTTGAGTCTGGTCGCGGGTGTGGCGGGATTGGCCGCGCCGCCGCTGCTCGTCGTCGGCGGGATTGGCGGCGTGCTGGCATTGTGCGTCGGCCTGGGCGGAATCATCCCTATTTTCCGCGCCTGGCAATTCAACCGCAAACCGGTGGAAACGCTCTGAGTTTGGTCAGCAGATTGAGCAGATGAAGCAGATTTCAGATATTGCCAGAAAAAATCTGCTCAATCTGCTAAATCTGCTGATATAAAAAATGGCTGAGGTGACATCATGCTCGATTTTTCACAACAAGGTGGATGGCTGTTGATTCCCGCATTGGCAACGGGCATCGTGAACTGGATCGCGGTGGCGCGGGCGCAGAAACGCGTGGAGTACGTCGTCAAGCCGGGGACGCTGATCCTCGTCATCATCGCGGCGCTGCTGTTGATGCGCGGCGCGGGGGATGCGCGGCTGGCGCTGTTCTTCGTGGTGGGGCTGTGTTTCTCCCTGGCAGGAGATGTGTTCCTGATGCTGCCCGGCGAGCGATTCTTCATCCCCGGGCTGATCTCGTTCTTCGTCGCGCACGTCTTCTACATCATCGGGCTGAATCCCACGCTGCCGCCGCTCGGTTCGGTGATCGTGCTGATCGTCGTAGCGGCGCTTGGGGTGATGCTCTACATGCGCATCGCGGCGTCGCTGCGACAGAAAGGCGAGGAAGCGATGCGCGTCCCAGTGGGCGCTTACGCGGCGATCCTCAGCCTGATGCTGTTCTCGGCGTGGGCGACGCTGTTCCGCCCGGCGTGGCCGGCCGCCGCCCGCCTCACCGCGATCCTGGGCGCGACGCTCTTCTTCATCTCCGATTCGATGCTGGCGTGGAACAAATTCGTCGCGCCGTCGCATGTGATGCGCGTGGGGGTGATGGTCACCTACCACCTGGCGCAGTTCGCGCTGGCGGCAACCATCGCGCTAAGTTGAACGGATAACTTTTACCACGAATCTCCACGAATTCTCACTAATTCCAATTTCTATTCGTGGCGATTCGTGGTCAATTCAAGGGAGTCTCCATGTGAGATTCCACACCAACGAGGAGCAAAATTCAACCGCGAATGTCTGCATTCGCAGAATCCACGCGAATCTTCGCTAATTTCTAAAAAGATTCGCGTAGATTAGCGAGATTAGCGGTTTATTTTCTAAGGAGTTCCCATGTGGGATTCCACACCAACGAGGATGAAAAGGATTTCCTCAACGGATTCAACGGAATTTAACGGAT
>JAKJAB010000307.1:0-1835 GCA_022707725.1 Chloroflexota bacterium
CGCCGGTTTCTGCCCGGCGGACGTGATGCCGTGGCTGCCCGTGAACCCGAACTACGCCGAGGGCGTGAACGTCGCCGACCAGGAAGCGGACCCGAGCTCGATGCTCGCCTTCTACAAGCGGATGCTGGCAATTCGCAAACAGACGCCGGCTCTCATCGCCGGCGACTACACGCCACTGCTCGAAGACCATGCGGATTGCCTGTGCTTTTTGCGCCAGACCGAAGGGCAAACGTGCCTGGTGGTGCTCAACTACTCGGAGAACGCCCACACATTGGCCTTCGACCTGGGGCGCGCGCCGGCGCGCCTGCTCTTCTCCACGCAGGAGCGGACAGAGGTAGGCGATTTGTCGGCGCTGACGATTGCGCCGTTCGAGGCTTATATCGTCGCGTTGGCGTAAGTGCGCTAACGTAGAAACCTGTGCGTATCGCCGCCGCCCGTGGAGGTTGGCCCCGCATAGGGCGCTGCGAATTGACGCACCTGGCGCGCACCCCATCGACATGACCTTTGCCAGGATGCAGCGCCAGCATCACGGGGGGCGTTGATTGTATTTAGCCGTAAAGCCGACCGTTTATAACCTGTCGGAGGCGCGCAAGCGCACAATTTCAGGATAATCATTTCAGGAGATAAATCTATGCCAACCTATAAACCATACACCAAGCACCAACTTGATTTTGCTTTGCATGAGATCGGGCGCGCAATTTACACCGTCATCGCGCCGTTGGACGTCCGCGCGTGGTGGTCGAAAGAGCCGTTGCCCTTCACCGAACGCACCGGCGGCAAACCGCTTACCCTCGCCGTCGGCGACAAGTGGGGCGACCTCTTCGACTGCGCGTGGTTCCACTTCACCGGCGAGGTACCCGCAACGGCTGCCGGGCAGCACGTGGTTTTGCTACTCGACGTGAACGGCGAAATGTGCGTCTTCGACGCGAACGGCGTCCCGGTGCGGGGCCTTACCAGCGTGTCGTCGGGTTACGACTTCAGCCTCGGCGAACCGGGCAAGCGCGTCCTGCAAATCGCCGACTGCGCCGAGGGCGGCGAACGCATCGACGTGTGGGCCGACGCCGGCTGTAACGACCTCTTCGGCGAGCTGCATAACAACGGCGCGCTCCACGAGGCCGCAATCGCGACGTGCGACGACGACGTCCGCGCGCTCTATTACGACTTCGAGGTGCTGCTCGACTTCTTGCGGGTCTTGCCGGAAAACTCGCCGCGTTACCAGCAAATCCTCACCGGCCTGAACGATGTCGTTCCCCTGCTGTACCGGGGCGTCCCGGCGGTCGCCAAAGAAGCGCGCGCTGTGCTCGCGCCGCTCCTGGCGAAACGCGGCGGCGACCCGTCGCTGCGCATCAGCGCGGTGGGGCACGCCCACATCGATTTGGGCTGGTTGTGGCCCATTCGGGAGACGATCCGCAAAGGCGCGCGCACTTTCTCCACGGCCCTCGAACTGATGGAGCGCTACCCCGACTACGTCTTCGGCGCGAGCCAACCGCAGTACTTTCTGTGGATGAAGCAACACTACCCCGCCCTCTACGCCAAGATCAAGGACAAGGTGTGCGAGGGACGACTGGAGCCGCAGGGCGCGATGTGGGTCGAGGCCGACACCAACGTCTCTGGCGGTGAGGCGCTCGTCCGCCAACTGCTCCTGGGCAAACGTTTCTTCGCGCAGGAGTTCGGCGTAGACGTGCGCTATCTGTGGCTGCCGGACGTCTTTGGCTACAGCGCCGCACTGCCGCAACTGCTCAAGTTGGCGGACGTCGATTACTTCTCGACGCAGAAGCTTTCGTGGAGCCTCATCAACCCCTTCCCGCACCAATCTTTCCACTGGCAGGGCCTGG
>JAKJAB010000307.1:1990-4654 GCA_022707725.1 Chloroflexota bacterium
GTTTGGCCCGCTTGAAAAACCTGGAGGGCCTCAGCCCGGTCACACAGGAGTCGACGGCGGACTTCCTCGAAAAATGGCAGACGGAAGCCGCGCGCTTCCCCACCTGGGTGGGAGAGCTGTACCTGGAACGTCACGAGGGCACGTTGACCACCGAAGCGCGCAACAAATGGTACAACCGCAAGCTGGAACTGGCGTTGCGTGAGCTGGAATGGACGTCGGTGTTGGCAAAACTAACCGCCGGCGCGCCGTATCCTGCCGACTTCCTCACCGAGACGTGGCGCGAAGTGCTCCTCTACCAGTTCCACGACATCCTTCCCGGCTCGTCCATCAAGCGCGTCTACGATGAAAGCGTAGCCCGTTACCAGACGATGTACCACGACGTGACCGCGCGGATCGAAGACACCCACCGCTGGCTGGCGGCGCAGGTGGATACGGCGGGCATGTCCAGGCCGGTTGCCGTGTTCAATGCGCTCTCTTGGGAACGCGAAGAATGGCTCCCGTTGGAAGGCCAATGGCAGCGCGTCACCGTCCCGCCGCTGGGCTACGCGGTAGTGGACGCCGCCATCCCGGACGAAGTGCAGAATCTCACCGGTACGCCGGAGAGCCTCGAGAACGATCTCGTGTGCGTGACCTTCGCCGCCGACGGCAGTATCGTCTCCTTTTTCGACAAACGCGCCAACCGTGAAATCATCCCCACCGGGCGGTCCGCGAACCGCCTGGCGGTCTACGTGGACCTTGGCGATGCCTGGGACTTCCCGATGGACTACGCCGACCAGACGCCGCGCACGATGGAACTTATCTCCGCCGATGCCCACGTGGACGGCCCGACCGCCGTTTTGGTGCAGGTTTACCGGCTGGGCCATTCCGTACTGACGCAGAAAATCGTGCTGACGGCGGGCAGTCCCCGGCTGGATTTTATCTGCCACCTGCGTTGGCGCGAGCCGAGGACGATGCTGCGCGTCAGCTTCCCGGTCGCCGTCCACGCTGACGAAGCCACCTATGAGGTGCAATTCGGCCACATCCGCCGTCCGACCCACCGTAACACCACCTGGGACCTGGCGCGGGACGAGGTCGCCGCGCACAAATGGGTGGACCTTGCGCAGGGCGATTACGGCGTCGCGCTGCTCAACGACTCCAAGTACGGGCACAAAATCAAGCTGGACAATACGGGCTGCTGTGTCATCGACCTGAACTTGCTGCGCAGTGTGCCGTATCCCGGCTCGACGCTGCTTCGTCCCGAGGACGTTGCTCCCGGCGAGCCGCACCACGCTTTCACCGACCAGTGCGATCACCATTTCACCTACGCGCTTTACCCACACGCAGGCGATGCCGTTAGCGGCGGTGTGATCAGGGCCGGGTACGCGCTCAACGCGCCGCTGCGCGCGCTGCCGCTGGAGCCACGCGCGGGCGACGCGGCAGACCGCAACAGGGCGACGCGATCCGCCTTCGCGCAAATCGACGCGCCGAACGTCGTCATCGAAGCTGTGAAGCAGGCGGAAGACAGCAACGCGGTGATCGTGCGTCTCTACGAGGCCGAACATCGCGCGGCGAAAGCGACGGTGCGTTTTGGGTTCCCGGTGACGGCGGCGCAGGAGGTCAACCTGGTGGAACGTCCGCTGCGCTCTCTGCCCGTATACGATAACAGCGTGACGCTCGACTTCCGCCCGTTCGAGATCAAAACAATCGCGGTCAGCTTTCAACAACCGGCGCTCAACGGCTAATTCGGTGCTGAAAGCTGACGACGGATTGCTAACCGCTTTATTATGACGGTCACAGCTATCTTTCTGGTGCTGATTTCGGCGTTTACCCACGTGGGGTGGAACGTGCTCGGCAAGCGCAACCACCCCACGGCGGCGTTCCTGCTGGTGGCGATGCTGCTCGGCTGCCTGTGTCTTTCGCCGTCGGTGCTCTTTTTTTGGCGGGCGTTGCCGCTGTTTCCGGCGGCGGTGTGGGTGTGGATCGTCGTCACGGGCATTTTTCAGGCGTTCTACTACGTGGCTTTAGCGGGCGCGTACCGCACGGGCGATATGTCGGTAGTCTACCCGCTGGCGCGCTCGGCCCCGGTGGCGCTCGTGACCGGCTTCAGCGTGCTGCTGGGGAGTCGCGCGCAGGTGAGTCTCCCGGCCCTGCTCGGAATCGGCCTGGTCATCACGGGCGGGTTTGTGCTGCCGCTGCGTCGCTTTTCCGTGCAGTGGAGCGATTACCGGCAGATCTCCACGGTCTTCGCGCTGTTGGCGGCGGCGGGGACGGCAGGCTATTCGCTGGTGGACGACCACGCGCTGCGGATCCTGCGGGAGATCCCCAACCTGCCCGTCAGTCCCGTGGCGGTGACGCTTTTGTATGCGTTTTTGGAAGGAATGAGTGCGGCGCTGTGGTTGGCGCTGTGGATCGCGTGGCGCAGCGCGCGGCGCGCGGAGGTGTGGGAGGTGACGCGCTTTCACCTGGGGCGCGCGTGGCTGGCCGGCTTCTTCATCTACCTGGGCTATACGCTCGTCCTGGTGGCGATGGGCTTCGTCTCGAACGTCAGTTACGTGGTCGCTTTCCGCCAGATCAGCATCCCGTTAGGGACGCTCGTGGGCGTTTTCGTGCTCAAAGAGCCGCGCTACCGGCCCAAGTTCGCCGGCGTCCTCATTATGTTCGCCGGGCTTGTGCTTGTGGGGGTTG
>JAKJAB010000308.1:0-3645 GCA_022707725.1 Chloroflexota bacterium
ACCAAGAATCCGCAGCTCAATGCGTTCTTCAACACCCGCGACGTGCGTATCGCTGTTTCCCACGCGATCAACCGCGACGAAATCAATGAGCTGGTCTGGAACGGCATGTTGAAACCCCGCCAGTACAGCCCGCTGCCGATGTCGCCCAGCTATTACCCGAAGCTGAGCAATGCCTACATCGAGTACGATCCTGACAAGGCCAAACAATTGCTCGACGCCGCCGGCTACGACAAGAAGGGCGCCGACGGCATTCGTCTGTTCCCCGATGGCACCCCCATCAGCTTCATCGTGGAAGGAACTGCCGATACGGGCACACCGGACGAAGACTCCGTGCAACTGGTCTGCAAGTACCTGCAGGCCGTTGGTATCAAGGCCACGTACAAGTACTTCGAGCGCGCTCTGTACTCCGAGCACTATAGCGCCAACGAGATCGAGGCGGCTTACTGGGGCGGCGACCGTACGGTCCTCCCGTTGGTGCCGGGCGCCATCATTTTCCGTGGCGTGCAGCCCGACCGCCCGTGGTGCCCTGGTTATGGCTTCTACTACAACAACAACGAGGATGTCAATGGCGTCAAACCTCCAGATGGTCACTTCATCTACAAGATCTGGGACATCTGGGACAACCAGGTTTCGGTGGAACCTGATCCGGCAAAGCAGGTCAAGTTGTTCGAGGGCATTCTGGATATTTGGGCCGAGGAGTTGCCCATGATCGGCATCCTGGGCGAGATGCCCGCGCCGACCATTGCCAAGAATGGCTTTATGAACGTTCTCGGCGGTTACCCGAACGACGACACCACCGGTGACGAACAATTCTTGCAATCCGAGTCTTTCTTCTGGGACAACCCGGAGAAACACACCGCTTAATCTGTTAGACGGCACATTTGGAGGGTGGACCCCTTGCGGACCTGCCCTCCAACTTGCCGGAGTAGGGAGTGGGGAATGGGAAGCAGGCGCACCGTCAATGTGATGACTTCCTACTCCTTACTTCTTACTCCTTACTCCGTAAGATAGAGGTGAAGCATGTTAGGTTACATTCTCCGCCGTATCGGTATGATGATTCCTACCCTGGTTGTCATCTCGATGCTTTCTTTCATCATTATCCAACTCCCTCCGGGCGATTACTTGACATCGTATGCGGCGACATTGCGCGCGACCGGTGATGCCGTGGATGAGGCCGAACTCGAATCGCTTAGGCAGAGGTACGGCCTGGGGCAGCCTATCTACGTGCAATACTATAAATGGATGTCCGGCATCCTCCTGCATGGCGACTGGGGCCAGTCGATGGAATGGCGCAAGCCGGTTAAGGAGCTGATCTGGGAGAAGATGGCGCTGACGGTGTTCCTTTCGTTGGTCGCTATTTCGGTGAGTTGGTTTATTGCTATTCCGGTGGGGGTGTTTTCGGCCACGCACCAATACTCGATCCCTGATTATATTTTCTCGGCGATCAGCTTTATCGGAGCCGGCACACCGGGGTTTATGATCGCCCTGGTGGTGATGTTGATCGCCATGCGCCGGTTAGGGCTGAACGTCGGCGGGTTGTTTTCCGAGGAGTATATCCTGGCCCCGTGGAGCTGGGATAAGGTTGTCGATATGCTGAAACACCTGTGGATTCCTGTCATCGTGATCGCCTTCGAAAGCACGGCCGGTAGTATCCGCACGACGCGCGCCAACGTGCTGGACGAGTTGAACAAACCTTACGTGGAAACTGCGCGCGCCAAGGGCGTGAAGGAGCGCAAGCTAATTTGGAAATATCCTGTGCGGGTGGCGATGAATCCCTTCTTCAGCACCGTTGGGTGGACGTTGGCGAGCCTGATCTCCGGGCAGACGTTGGTGGCCGTGGTCCTTGGCCTACAGACGAACGGCCCGATGATGCTGCGCGCCCTGCGGTCTCAGGATATGTATCTGGCCGGCAGCTTTTTGTTCTTGTTGAGCGTGCTGACCGTCATCGGGACGCTGATCTCCGATGTTTTGCTCGCGTGGGTTGATCCCCGCATCCGTATGGAGGGCTAGTCATGACGACGCCAGAACCACAAGATAACGACTTGCGCAGTAGCCCGGTCATGGCCGAAACGGAAGCCTGTCCGCCCCCCGTTGGGGAGATGGAACCCCTTGAGATCCTCGAAGCAGAACCGGCAGCCGAGCATGAGGAGGAACGTCTCTACGTCGCCGGCCAGTGGCAATTGATGTGGTGGAAATTCCGTAAGCACAAGATGGCGATCGTGGGTGGTATCATCCTGATCGTGTTTTACGTGATCGGCGCCTTTTGTGAATTTGTCGCGCCTTATAACCCCGAAGCGTATTTCATTCGCTACAAAATGGCCCCGCCGACACCCGTTCGTATTTTCGACATTACGGGCAAGTTACACACACCCTTCATCTACCATCGGGATCGTTCGAAGGATCCGGAGACGCTGCGGGACATCTATGCCGAGAACCCCGAGACCAGATACCCCCTTCGTTTCTTCGTCAAGGGTGAACCCTATAAACTGTGGGGTCTCTTTGCGACCGATATCCATCTATTCGGACTGGCGCCAGAAATCGAAGAGCAGGCGGTCTTTCTTCTCGGCGCAGACCGGATGGGGCGCGATCTTTTCTCCCGCCTTTGCTACGGGGCGCGCCTTTCGCTCTCCATCGGTCTGGTCGGCGTTTTCCTGAGCCTGGCGCTCGGCATTGTGCTAGGCGGCATCTCCGGCTACTACGGCGGTCGCGTGGATACGATCATTCAGCGGGTCATCGAGTTTATCCGCACCATTCCTACGATTCCCTTGTGGATGGCGCTCAGCGCCGCTTTGCCCGCCGACTGGCCGGTCATCAAGATGTACTTTGGGATCACGATTATCCTCTCACTCGTTGGCTGGACAGGGATGGCGCGGGTGGTGCGAGGTCGCTTCCTCTCTTTGCGTCAGGATGACTTCGTACTGGCCGCGCGCTTGTGTGGGTCGAGCGAGATGCGTATTATTTTGCGCCATATGGTGCCCTCATTCTTGAGCCACATCATCGCCAGTCTGACGCTCTCGATCCCCGGCCAGATTCTGGGCGAGACCGGGTTGAGTTATCTCGGCCTGGGCTTGCGCGCGCCGGCCATCAGTTGGGGGGTGCTGCTACAGGAAGCGCAGAATGTGCGCTCGTTGGTTTTGGCTCCGTGGTTGATATATGGCCCGGCGGTTTGTGTTGTCCTGACCGTCTTTGCTTATAACTTCCTCGGCGACGGTTTGCGCGACGCGGCGGACCCGTATGCGAGATAGTCCAAAGTCTCAAGTCGTCAGTCCAAAGTCGACTTTTGACTCAACTAGGAGAATAACCGTGAATGACAATCGAGAATTACTTGTAGAAGTAAAGAATCTGCAAACGTATTTCTTTCTGGACGAAGGAACGGTGCACGCGGTGGATGGAGCGGACTTCGACATCCATCGCGGGGAAACGCTGGGGGTCGTGGGAGAGAGTGGTTGTGGGAAAAGTGTGACGGCGCGCTCGATCCTCAACATTGTGCCCAAGCCAGGGAAGACCGTGGGGGGCGAAATTCTATATCACCGCAAGGTGAAGGGCGTTAAGCAGACAATTGATCTCACTAAGATGCCGCCGCAAAGCAGCGAGATGCGCAGCATTCGCGGGGCGGAGATTGCGATGGTGTTTCAAGAGCCGATG
>JAKJAB010000308.1:3803-4624 GCA_022707725.1 Chloroflexota bacterium
GGCGATGATCGCCATGGCGCTCTCGTGCCATCCGAGCCTTCTGATTGCGGACGAGCCGACGACGGCGTTGGACGTGACGACAGAGGCGCAAATTTTGACATTGATGCGGCGCTTGCAGGATGAGCTAGGGATGGCGATCATGTACATCACGCACAATCTGGGCGTCGTCGCGCAGATGACGGAGCACGTCGTCGTGATGTATATGGGGAAGATAGTAGAGCAGGCGGATGTGGACACGCTGTTTTATGATCCGCAGCATCCTTACACGCGGGCCTTGTTGCAGTCGATCCCCCGTCTGGGACAGAAAACGGCGCGGCGCGGCGCCGGGCAGCGGCGCTTGGCGTCGATCCGGGGGATGGTGCCGGATCCGTACGCGCTGCCGAAAGGGTGCCCGTTTCACCCACGCTGCAGTCAGATGGTTACAGGGCAATGCGATCAGACTGAACCGCAGATGATCGAAGTTGCGCCGGGCCACAAAGTGCGCTGTCTGGCCTGTAGCGGCGCTTAGCAACGTCATCAACGCGAATTTCCGCGCAAAACTTGAGGAAAATACTATGGCTGAAGCACTTAATAATACAACCTCTGCAACCCTGGCAAAGAATCCCGTCCTGCTTGAGGTCAAAGACCTGAAAAAGCATTTTCCCATCAAAAAAGGTTTTCTCGTCACAAACGTAGCCGGTCACGTCAAGGCTGTCGATGGCGTGAGCTTTTTTATCCGTGAACAGGAGACGTTGGGCCTGGTTGGCGAGAGCGGTTGTGGCAAAACGACCACCGGGCGCTTGATCCTGCGGGCTTACGAACCCACCGCTGGCGAAATCTGG
>JAKJAB010000309.1 GCA_022707725.1 Chloroflexota bacterium
CAGACGGGTTGGTCATCGGCCTGGACTACTCGCTGGCGATGTTGGCGCGCGCCGTGTATCACGTCAACCGCTGGGGACTGGACAACGTGCTGCTCATCCACGGCGACGCGCACACACTCCCCTTCGCTGATGGCGCGTTGCGCAAAGTCAACTGCTCCGGCGGCTTCCACCAGTTCCCCGATCTGCCGCAGGCGTTGCGCGAGATTGCCCGCGTCAGCGCGCCGGGTGCGGTGTTGGCGACCAGCACGTTTGCCGAAGGCCCGGCAGATCCGCGCGCGAGCTTCAAGCGGTGGCTAAAACAGAAGTTCGATCTGCATTTTGTGCCGCTCGTGCCGCTAGGAGAGCAGTTAGCAGCATTAGGTTACGTAGATTATGCCTGGTCGCTGCCAGGCAGCGGGTTGTTTGGCTACGCTTCGGCGCGTAAGGCATGACCGGCTTGACGGTAACCAAGATGCTAACCTTGAATCATGCGAATTCCCGCCAATTTTTGGAAGATTCGCGCAGGTTAGCGAGGTGTGGTTTTTGGGAGGGTGACGATGTCAGCACAAGCGATAACTACGATCACGTTGATCACGTGGGGACTACTCCTGGCGCTCTACGCGCTCAACAAATACGTCATCAAACACCGCTTTCTCAAATCGCCGATCCTGGTCAATCTGAGCGCGGTTCCAGTTTCGCGCCCAGGATCGTTCATCGCGGGCGCAGGGGTGCTGTTCACCTTCGTGATCAACATCCTTGCTATCGGCGTGGTGCTTGGCTGCACGCTGTCTCCGTCGTTCGAAAATGCCGCGCGCTTTCTGCGGCTTGATCTGCCATTGTGGGTCAATGGTACAGGCAGCATTTTGTTCGTGCTCTATTCGCTGTGGGGACTGTTGGTGGTGTTCTACAACGCCAACTATACCCCTTTGTACAAGCGGATACACGGGCAGTACGTCATCGTCACCGAAGGGCCGTACTGGTTGGTGCGACATCCGCGCTATGCAGCCGCAGCCCTGGCGAACCTCGTCTTTTTCTTGTTCACCGGTGTCTGGCTCTCGCTGCTCGGCCTCCGGGGATGGGCGGCGATCTATGCGCAGGGCAAAGCCGAAGAGCAATTCTTGTTGACGCTGGCGCCTGAGGCTTATGGCGCATATCGCCGCCGCACGGGGATGTTTTTGCCCCGGATTCGTTGACTTGAGGAAAAGATAGCATGAAAAAGAGGCAAGCAAGCGTGACGGCTCAAGGCATCGCCTTCGTGCGGGCGTTCGAATCGGCCAAGCCGGAAAATGCGACGGTCGCAGCCGCCCCCAAATGAGGAGGTAGAGATGAATCTTACAGAACTGGAACGAAGAGCTATCAAAGAGCTGATGGATGACTTGGAGCAACGGCTGGAGTTAGAAACCAAGAACCTGGATAACGCGCGGTTCGAACTCACTAAGCTTCAGATTCGCGTCAAGCTGTTCGGTGAAGAAACCTTGGATGATAGCGAGCGTGAGGCATTTGTCCAGGCTTGCCCGGAGGACATCGCCAAGCACGAGGTCGAGGTCGCACGCCTGCGAGCACAGCTCGACAAGTTGCGTGCTTATGAGCAAAGATGATTCAGATTTCCGTTGATCAGGGAGGAAGAACTATGAAAAAAAAGAATACCTTGTGGATTGTGACTGCCTTACTGGCTGGGCTAGTAGCCTTCTGGCTGCTTGGACTCAAGCTCCTCATGAAATTGATGAAAGGGCGTGGCGAACCGTGTCCTACCTCGTGGAGCTGGCTCGTGGACAACCCGCTGCGCCGTTGGGACGTGCGTCACGCGCTGGATCGGGCCGGTCTGCGCCCCGGCGAGACGGTGCTGGAACTCGGCCCCGGGCCGGGCGCGTTCACTGTGGATGCGGCGCAGCGCGTGGGGCCGGAAGGTCGCCTGATCGCCGTGGACGTCCAGCCCGGGATGATCGCGCAGGTGAATGCGCGGGTCAAGGCAGCCGGACTGACGAACGTGGAAACCTACGTCGCCAGCGCCTACGAACTACCGCTCGCTGACGCCAGCGTGGATCGCGCCTTCCTCATCACCGTGCTGCCCGAAATCCCCGACCCCGTGCGCGCGCTGCGCGCACTGCATCGCGTGCTCAAGCCGGGCGGCATCGTCTCCACCACAGAAGAATTCCTGGATCCGGACTATCCCCGGCGGGCGACCACCGTCGCCTGGGCCAGAGCCGCCGGATTCGAGTTGACCGAGCGCTACGGGAACTGGTGGAATTATACGCTCAATTTTCGCAAACCTGCTGTGGGGAGTTCTGCCGCGAGTGTGCGCGCGTCCTGCGTCCCGGCGAGGTGACGTTGTGTCAACTGTGAATGGGTTTGAGGGTTGTGCGCCGCAGGTCTACGGAGGGGTCATTATCTTCAAGGCGTGGAAAGCGAAAGGATGGGTGATCTATGAGCGACAAGCCCTATCAAGACAAAGCTGTCATCGTCACCGGCGCGTCGTCCGGGATTGGGCGGGCGCTGGCGTTGCGGCTGGCCGATCAAGGCGCGTGGATCACGCTGGCGGCCCGCGACGCAGCGCGGCTCGCTGTGCTGGCCGAGGAGTGCCGCCAACGCGGCGGTAAAGCCATCGCCGTGCCCACCGGTGTCACCGGCGAGGCCCAATGTAAGGCACTGATCGAGCGCGCCGTGGCCGAATTTGGCCGCCTGGATGTGCTGATCAACAATGCGGGCATCGGCGCGACCGGCCTGCTGGAAGAGCTGCCCGACCTCACCCTGTTCAAGCGGGTGATGGATGTCAACTTCTACGGCGTCGTGTACTGCACCTACTACGCCGTGAAGCATCTCAAGCAGACGCAAGGGCGCATCGTCAACATCTCCAGTCTGGGAGGCAAATCGCCTCTTCCCTATAACAGCAACTACAACGCCAGCAAGTATGCCGTGCATGGCTTCTCCGATTCGGTGCGCATGGAACTGGCCCAGGCCGGTGTCAGTGTGACGTTGATCTGCCCCTACTGGGTGGTAACCGAGTTCCACGAGCGGCTGATGGACAAAGACGGCACACCAAGAGGTCCGCAGGGTCGCGCCATCTACAGCGAGAAAACGATGACCGCCGATCAGTGCGCGGCCACCACCCTCAAGGCAGCGGCCAGGCGCAAACGTGAAGTGTTGATGGGGCCTGGCTGGTTGACCGTCTGGCTGAGAATAATCGCGCCGGGGCTGGTGGACAAAATCACTATTGAGATGGTGCTAAAGCCGCTCGTCAGGCGGGCAGAGAAGACGCAAAGCAAAGAATAGCGGTCGCGGTCAACCATCCGCTTTTAAGAAAGGAAGGGAGTGCAAGATGAGCACCCCTCTGGATACAATTGAAATATTAATCCGCTGGCTTGGCGCGGCAGGGACGGCAGTCACGCTGGCAGTCATTCTGCGGGGACTGGCGCGCAGCCTGACCCGTCCGCACGGTCGAGCCGTTGGGAGAGCCAACCAGATGTTGCGCCTGCCGACCTACATCCTTATCAGCATCGGCTACTTTAGCCTGTGGTATCTGCTGTGGAAGTCCATCCCCATCTCGCTCTCTCCGGCAGCCCGCGTCGTGGCGCTGGTTCTTGGCGCGCTATTACTCTTTCCCGGCCTGGGGCTGGTGCTATGGGGTCGCCTGGTGCTGGGCAAGATGTACAACGTCTCCAGCGCGCTCGGCGCACAACTTTATGCCGACCAAAAGCTGATCACCCGCGGGCCTTTCGCCGTCGTGCGCCATCCGATGTATGTGAGGATCATCGCCGCGACAGTCGGTGGCCTGTTGATTTACCGAACCTGGTCGCTCGTCTTCGCCTTGACGTCCTTTGGGCTGGTCACCCGCGCTCGCCAAGAGGAGCGAGCGTTGGCCGCTGAGTTCGGCCAGCAGTGGACTGACTACTGCCAGCAAGTACCTGGCTGGATTCCACACTTCTGGAAGAGGGGAGGATAGTATGTCCGAGAAATCTAACCGGGGTCTGAGCGGCGTGGTCGAAATGCTGCTGATGGAAGGAGGGCCAGATGCCTAAACATACTATCCGCAATCTGAACGCAGTTTCCCAGACGCTCCTGATACCCTTGTATTTTCGGGCAATGGAAAGTCAGCGCCCCGATGCACTGGTGTGCGATCCCAAAGCAGTGGAACTGGTCGGGCAGCTCGACTATGACTTCTCCAGCATCCAGAAGATGAAGAATGAACAGGTCAATTTCCTGTTGCGTATGAGAGAGTTCGACCGGCTGGCGTTGGCATTCCTGGCAGAGCATCCCGGTGGGGTGATCGTTGACTTGGGCTGCGGGCTAGACACTCGCTTTGACCGCGTAGACAACGGCCAGGTGACGTGGTACGACCTCGACCTGCCGCCGGTGATCGAATTGCGCCGTAAACTGCTCGACGAGACGCCGCGCTACAAGATGATTGCCACATCCGCGCTCGATCTGGCGTGGTTGGATGTCGTGGACGCCCACCCAGGTAAATCATTCCTTTTCATCGCCGAGGGTGTCTTTATGTACTTTCCCGACGCCGAGATGCGCCGCCTGGTGTCCGCGTTGCGCGAGCGCTCCCCTGGCGCAGAGATGGTCTTTGACGTGGCTTCGCCGCTGATTGTGGCGCTGCAAAATCTGAGTCTGGCGCGTATGAAGGCCGATTTTCGCATGC
>JAKJAB010000030.1 GCA_022707725.1 Chloroflexota bacterium
CCCCCGCCTCGCCAAAACCGGTCGTCGGGCCTTCCAACTCGATGGTGGGCGCGATCTGGTTGCCGAAGAAGTCTCGCGCGCCCGGCAGCCCTTCTCCATGCCTGGCCATAAAGCTGCCGACAAGCGCCGCGGCTTCGCGCCCTGATTGAGGAAGTGTGCGCGGAGCCTCAGGATTTGTCCAGAGTTCTCCCAGATTCTGGAAGAGGAACCCGCCGCTGAAAGCGTCCACACGCAGCGTACTACTGATGTCATCAACCATGTAGAAAGCCGATCCGTCGGGTGCGGCTAAAACATCACCTCTCAGTCCAAAGGCCTGACCGACTCGCCTCACGAAATCCTCATTCACGAGGCGCGGCGCAACGTTGAGGATAGGTAGGCTTTGGGGAATGGCGGTCAATTGTAACGGTGCGGGCGTACCAGCGACGTGGTCCCAGTACCAATAGCTGCCGTTATTAGGGTAATCCGGGCTAACATACCCCTGTCCCCAGATATAGTCGTTGTAGTTGTTCAACTCTTCCGCCAAAACACGGGCGCGCACGCCGGAAGGCTGTTGGTCTTCCACGGCGGTGAACCAGGCCTGCGTGACCGTCTTCGCGCCGTGCCCGAAAATCCACCAGCCTTTCTTCTGCATCTGGTCGCCCCACACGCCGCCGTCGCCCGGATAGACGACGTACATCGTGTTGGCAAAGCCGAGCATCAGATGCAGGCCATTGAAAGCCTCGTGCCAGTACCACATACTGTCGTCGCGCAGCACGCTGCACGAGTCGAAGGCCAACCATTCCAGGTCGTTGTCGCCCAAAGAACGGTAGGCCTCGCCGGGGGAGAGATGCCAGTCGTCGTTGTTGCTGCTGAAGTAAACGGAGCTGAGGACCTTGTTGTATTTCGGGTCCCAGGCACTTGAACCGTGGGTGCCAATCATTCCCAGGTCCACTGTATCAATCAAGCCGTTGCCGCCATACGACCCGGCTTTGAAATCGCGCTCCCAGGCATTGGTGTTGCCCCAGTTGAAGCGCCCAATCCATCCTGCGTTGCGCAGTTCGTTATAAAGGTTGTTGGCCGAGTAGTACCAGTTGGCGCGGTCGTCGGCCGTACCGGGCCAATCGGTGATCCACTCGACGCCGACCTCGGCGGTGCCGCCGTCGTCGAGAACGGCGGAGACGCTCTCAGGACTTTCAGGGGGGATTTCTTTCGCATTGCTGATGCCGGCAGTGGTCCCCAGTGAGAATCCGACAAAGAAGGTAACCAAAACAATGATCTTCACAGTTCGTGCAAACATACGCTTACTCCTTTCTCATTGACAACTAAGTATGAATATGTTCACGGTCGGGTGGAAAACGGTACGGTGTCACGGCCTGTGAGCATGGAAAACGTTGAAAGTTATTCCTATTATAGTCCCATAAATACAATTGTCAATATATCTATGATGTTATTATTATTATTATTATAAATTTACTCCCGCAATTCGTCCTTGCGATCCAACTACGCCGAATTTACATTTTGGTTATTGACAGGGATGCAAACTGTGATAAGTTTACGGTAATACACACCGTAACTATGCGTGGACCGACACAGCACTGTAGACGCCGAATGACCGGGTGATTGACACTCGGCAACGGGGGAACCAGGTTGGGGCGAATCGACGGATGCGCCGTCGTAGGGTCAGCTTCTTCGATCCGAGTCCGGCAGCTAACCTCGTAGGCGGCAAGAAGAAGGCTACCTTGTAGCGCACAAGGCGCCTTTTTTTGTTTTTAGCGATCAGCCCTCAGCGATCAGTTTTCAGGCGGTTTATGCTCAGGAGTGAAAATAGAGTGAATGCAAACACTGATTACAGAGTTCGGGCCGTACACTGCGACCACAAGGCCGCCGATGACGCCGTCTATGAGGCGTTGCGGCGGGCCACGCTGCCCCTGGAGCAGTCCTGGGCCAAACTGCAGGCGGCGAAACGCATTGCGATCAAGTTCAACCAGGACTGGGTGCTCAGCCACGTGGTCTATTTCGAGGGACAGCGCCGTCAATTGGTGAGCGACAGCGTCGCGCGCGCGGCGCTGCGCCTGCTGCGCGAGGAAACCTCCGCCGAGTTGATCTGCGTCGACGCCAGCTACTACGTGATGCACCAGGAAAACGCGCGTACCGTCGCCGATACAACGAATATTACTGCGCTCCTGCGTGAGTTTGACGTGCCGTATATCGACGGCACAAAGCCGCCGTATAAGGTCGTCGGTGTACCCGGCGGCGGACAGATGTTCGAGCAATACGGGATGATGCAGGACGTTGTGGAAGCCGACGCCGTCGTTTCTGTGGCAAAGATGAAGAACCACGCCTATATGGGCATCACAGCCTGTCTCAAGAACCTTTTCGGGCTGATGCCGGGGCTGATGCCGGGACGCCCGCGCCACTACTATCACCACCTGGTACGGATGCCGTATATGCTGGCGGACATCGGGCGCATTTTCAACCCAGCGCTCAACGTCGTGGACGCATTGGTGGGCCAGGCCAGTTCCGAGTGGGGGCGCGAACCCGACATCGGGCGCATCGTCAACACGCTCATCGCGGGCGATCACGTGGTTGCGACAGACGCCTGTGTGACCCACCTGATGGGGCACGATCCCCAAAGCGACTGGCTCACCGAGCCGTTCCACCGCGACCGCAACGCGCTGTTGGCAGCCGCAGAGGGCGGTTTTGGGACGGTGAATCTGGACGAGATCGACTTCACGTCGGAAGTTGCGCCGCAGCCCGAAGGCGCCTTTTTTGCCAGAAAAGGCGACGATCTCAAAACTGTCGTCACCTGGCGACGCACGATGTGCGAGCAGGCGCTCTACTACCGCGACCATCAGCAAGATTTCGTCGATAAATATGCAGGCGAGTTCATCCTGCTGCAAGATGGCGAAGTGAAGTGGCACAACACCGACGGGATGTTGCGTATGAGTCGCCGCCAGCTTTCAGGCGAGCATCCCGACCATGCGATGTTCTTCAAGTACGTCGATCCAGAGGAACGCGAGCAGGAGCACTACGAAGTCTATGAGAAGGCGCTGCAACACGTCAAAAGTTTAAAATCCGCGGTCTAAGGCCGAAAGTCCAAAGTCGTCACGCGCCTGACTTTTGACATTCGGGCTTGAATTTCCGACCGCTTCAACAAGGAGACCCTTTAACGATGCACACACAAGAAAAACAATACTGTGTCCGCGCGTTGCATTGCGACTATCGCGCCGAGGATGAGACCGTTTACGAGACGCTCAAGCGAGCGACTGCGCCATTGACGCGGGCGTGGGACAAACTCAAGGCCGCAAAACGCATCGGCATCAAGTTCAACCAGGATTATGCGCCGGACCGCACGCCGCACTTCGAAGGGATGCGCCAGCAACTTGTGAGCGACCAGGCGGCGCGGGCCGTGGTGCGCCTGCTCCAGGAGCAGACCAACGCCGAGCTGTTCTACGTCGATACGACGGTTTTCCACCGCGACGGCAGCCCTGAACCGGTGGCTTCGACGCACCTGGCCCCATTGATGCGCGAGTTCGGCGTCCCCTACGTGAACGCCGACATTCCGCCGTTTGACGTGTACCGGGTTCCCGGCGGCGGGCAGATGTTCTGCCAGTATGTGCTCCCACGGGCCGTTATGGAGGCTGACGCGCTGGTAGATGTCCAACGTATGAAGAACCACGCTTTTATGGGCATCACACTCACGCTCAAGAACCTTTTCGGCCTGATGCCGATGCGCGAACCGGAGGGCCGCTCGCGCCACTACTTCCACCACCTGGTGCGGATGCCCTATATGCTGGCGGATATCGGGCGGCTGTTCAACCCCACGCTCAACATCATCGACGGGCTGATTGCACAGGCCGGCCAGGAGTGGGGCAGCGGCGAAGGGTTGGTGCGTATCACCAACACGTTGATCGCCGGAGATCATCCCATTGCTACGGATGCCTGTGGCGCGCACTTGATGGGCCACGATCCTCAGAGCGACTGGCTCACCGAGCCGTTTCATCGCGACCGCAACGCGCTACTCGTCGCGGCGGAGGGCGGCTTTGGAACGGTGAAGCTGGACGAGATCGATTTCGTCTCTGAGGTCGCTCCACAGCCAGAGGGGACATTCTACGCCATTATGACCGACCCGCTGGAAACCGTCATCAGTTGGCGGCGCACCACCTGCGAACAGGCGCTCTACTACCGCGATCACCAGAAAGATTTCGTAGACAAGTACGCTGGCGAGTACATTCTGCTGCAAGAGAACGAGGTCAGGTGGCACAACAGCAGCAGCTACCTGCGAGAAAGTCGTCGCGTGCTCTCCGGCGATCATCCCGAGCAGGCGATGTGGGCAAAGTACGTCGATCCCGACGAGATCGAAGGCGAGCACTTCGAGGTCTACGAGCGCGCTCTTGCGGATATCGTCACGCGGGGATTGTAGCCAACAAAAACGGGATTCCTCACAGAATCCCGTTTTTTCACCCTTCCTGCTTTTCGTGCAGCAAGGCCAACAGATCATCGACGCGCGAGTTTCCGGGGCTGACGCGCCGGGCGTTGTTCAGCACTTTCTCCGCCAGCTCGAAGCGCGCCAGGTTGATGTATGCGATGGCCAAGACCAGGTAGGCTTCCACGGTTTCCCTGAGCATCAGGGCCTGATGCAGATGCAGGGCGGCCAAAGCCCACAGCTTTTGCTGGGCGTAGGCGCGCCCACGCAGCCACAAGCCCACCTCGTTGCCCTCGACGTCGTCATCGAGACGCAAGACGAACCGGCGTTTCTGAAACGAGAAGTGATCGTAGAGCCGCAAGAGCAACGCCAGCGACAGTCCAGAAAGCGCCACAACCACCACGTCGCCAGTGATGATGCCGGCGCGCATCCAATCGACCCAGCGCCCGGCCGGTTGCACGGCAGAGGCGAGCGCCATCTCCGGCGTCAGCGTGTCCAGGCGGGTGCTGATGACGATAGCCAGCTTACCCAGCCCCACAACAATTCGCAACCCCTCCATAAGCACCATCGCAAAATAGAGCGGCGGCCACCGGCTGAGCAAACCGATGAGGATGCCTATCGCCAATCCGCCGGGCAACAACGCGAGCCAGAAAAGCCCGCGCGGCACAAGGCCGAAGAAAATCGCTGCCTCAGCGGGAGGCAGGTCCCCGCTGCCCAGGTAAACAGGGACAAGCTGTAAAATGCTCTCGAGTTCGACGCGCATCCCGATGTAGGTGAACAACAACAGAGGGAGCAGTGCGCTAAGAATGACAAACACAATCTCCAACTCGACGAGGACCCAATACGCGGAGGAGCGGCTCTCCGCCTCGCGGCGCTTGACCCACAGCAATTGATCGCAGACAGGACAGCGTGGCGCTTCCCATTCGGTGAGCGCCGTGCAGTAGACACAATTTAGCTCATGACCGAAAACGTCTGGCGCCGGCGGTGGGCCATACTTAAGCATAGCGCGCCAAAAGTTGCCGCAAAACGTCCGGCGCAAACGCTTGCCCGTGAGTGATGTACACGATCCTGGGGTCGCGATCCAACACAGCGCCCAGGCTCTCCCAGTTGCGCGCCAGGTCCCACGCGATGCGCGGCGGCATCGGGCGCTTGGGGAAGAACATGCGTCCCATCACCAGATCGCCGACGATGGCTTCGCCGTTATCCAACAACAACGAGACGGAACCGGGCGAATGGCCCGGCGTCGGAATGACCTCGCCGGCGACGCCGTACTCATCCAGCCGCCACGCCGCATCGAAAACGATGTCCGGTTCCAGCGCAGAATCTGGACCAGGCGAAGCAAGGCGCGCTCCCATACGCATCAACATTCCAAATAAGCGTGATGTGGGGACCGCACTTGCCGCGATATCCTCCTCTCCGCGCAATCCCGCCGCGTCGCCAACATGGATGGCGACCGGCGCACCGGTGCGCTCGCGCAACTCCCGCGCGCTGCCAAAGTGATCCACGTGTCCGTGAGTGATGAGGATCAGGCGAATAGCCTCCGGTGCTACGCCATGCGACGCCAGGACATCCAGAATCTGCCCAGCCTGACCGGGCATTCCGGCGTCAACCAAGATGGCCCCACTAGCGCCCTGCACCAGAAAGACTTTGCCCATCGCCCCAAGAGCGATAGGCGTAACCTGTGAATCCGGTATGGTCATCATCGTTATTTCCCCGCGGAGATCCGCCAGCCCTGCACCATCTCCGCAATGGATGCGCGCGTCGCCTCTGCGCCGAAGCCCCACACGAGCAACGTGAAGTAATCGGTGATGCCATTCACACCGAAGTCGAGCCGCCCGCCGTACAACTCGACGAATCCAGCAAGCGCCAGGAAGACGACGGCAACGGCATACGTGAGCCACGTGAACCAGCTCAAGCGGTGGCGCGCGCCGGCCACCTTCTCCGGCAGCGACTGCACATAGATCGTCGGCGGACCGGAAAGCCAGCTTTCCATTTGCGGGAGGCCCTTGGGCGTGCCAAAGGCGGCTTCGCCCGCGCCGCGTGGCACCACCTCATCACCAGACGCAGACAGCGTCAAGGCCTTCACCTGCTCCAACGCCGCATCGACCTCGCCTTCCACAGTCAGATAGGCGTCGGCATCATTTGGAGACAGGTCGGCGGCGCGGGTTTGCAACGCCGCGATTTTAGACTGCCATTCCAGCGCCTGAGTGTCCGGTAGATTGGCCCCCAGCGACGCCAGTTGATTGGCCTTCTCTCTGATCTGGGCAATCTGCGCTTTGCCAATCGCCGTCTCGACTTCGGCCTGCAGGCTCTGGAAACCGGCGCTATTCAACGGGGAAAGGGTGCAAAGGCGCTGTTGCAGTGTTTTCGCCGTCGCACGGCCCGTTTTTGTCGCCGCCAACGCGGTCAAACGCTCGCGCAGCGCGATGAAGTCATTGATATAGCGCGCCAGTGGTTCCAGGCTGGCGCGAAACAAACCCGGCTCGTCCAGCGTAGGCATCGCTCGGTGGGCGCTGCGCGCGGCCTCCTTGATCTCGTTGACGTAGAAGACGTCGCCTAAGTCCTTCAGTCTGGCGTTAAGCGTATCGTAATACTCGATCTGCACCAGCCAGTCGGGACGCCCGCGTCGCCAGCGCACCCACAGATTTTCCGCCTCCAGTACAGCCTGCTGCGCCTTCTCCCACTGCTGTGCTTCGAGCGCTACTTCGACGTCCACCAGATAAGCGTCGATGCGATTGTAGAATGGCACACCGGCCTCCTGCAAGTCGGCATCGGCCTTCATCTGTGTGCGAATCTGGCCCAGGCGAACCAGCACCTCGTCACGCGGGCGGCCCTGCGCGCGATACGTCGACACGCCAATCCCCAGTCCAACGCCCACCACCAGCACTGCCAAAGCAAACCAGGGCGGGTCTTTGACGGCAACGTTGACCGGCACGGAGAGGCTCTGCTCGTCGTAGGTGATGAGCAATTCGCCGCTGAACTGGCCGCTCCGCGCGCCAGCCAGGTTGAAGGTGACAGGCACGCTCAGCAGACCACCGGCGGGGATGGTAGTCGCGGGCAATTCTACGCCGATCGCGTCCGCCGGCAGAAACTTGTCGCCCTTCGGGCCACTCAGGTCTAGTGGCACAATGCGCAGGTTCGCCACCGGCGCGTCCGCCCGAATGAGCAGCACGCGAGTTTCGCGCTGATCTCGCATTCCCGCCACAATCAATTGACGCGGCGACACGTTCAAACCCTGACCCGAGATCCCTGCCTGAGCCGCCAGGGATGCCGTCCACAAAAGGGACAGTGCGATGCAGAGTGAAATCACAAAAAGCTTTCTCATTGTGGTGCTCCTGTCAGACGCACGTAAACCGTTGGCAACGTGATGCGGAAACGGCTGCCCTGTCCACCGCCGCTCTCGGCCCAGATGCGACCGCCATGCTGCTCGACGACCTCCTTGGCAATCGCCAGGCCCAGGCCCAATCCCCCGTGATGCCGGGTCAGGTGATCCTCGACCTGGTAGAACCGTTCGAACACCCGCCCCAGCTCTTCCTTGGGAATACCGGCGCCATCATCGATCACTGCAATTTCCACCCGCCCGGTGTGCGAAATCACCTGCACGGTGATGTGACCATTCTCGGGCGTGAATTTGACGGCGTTGTTCATCACATTGCTCAAAGCCAGATCGATCTTGCTGCGGTCACCGTGGACAAAGATTGGCATGGGCGGCACGTTGAAGGTCAGGGTCTGTTGCTTCGCCGCCGCGAGAGGCCCCCACTCCCGCGCGAGATCTTCAACGAGGTTTTGCACCACCAGGTTCTCCCGCTTCAACTCGGAGAGACCGGCTTCCAGATAGTTGAGGTTCGTCATCTGGTCGATGATGGCTTGCAGTTTGCTCGCGCCGCGCAAGACCATATCCAGATCGCTCGTCATCTCGCCACTGGCCTGCTCGCGTAAGAAGCTGGCAAAGCCTTGAACAATCATCAGTGGCGTGCGCAGTTCGTGCGAGGCGATGCTGATAAAGTTGGTCTTGAGACGATCCAGATCGGAAAGGCGGCGGTTGGCCTCGCGCAGGTTGGCGACCAGACGCGCGTTTTCGATGGCGATGGCGGCGTGCGAGGCCATCGCCAGGAGGATGTGGACGTCGCTTTCCTCGAACTGTTCGCCATCCAACTTATTGAGCGCTTCCAGAACGCCGATGCAACGCGAGCGTACTTGCAAGGGAACACCGAGCAGCGAGCGGGTCTGAAAACTGATGCTCTGATCCACTCCGGTGTAGTGGCGCGCATCGCCGCTGACATCCCCAACAATGATCGGCTCGCCGGTTCGATAGATGGCGCCGGCGATGCTACCTTCGAGCGGCACTTTGATCTCGCGCAGCTCTTCGCGGCTGGAACCGGTGGAAGCCGCGAAGAACAATTCGCCGGTACGCTCATCCATCAACAGAATCGAAGCGGCCTGCGTGCCTAACAGGTCGGCGGCAGTCTGGATGATGGTTTCCAGCAATTGCGCCAGATCAAGCGTTGAATTGAGCATTTGGCCGATAGTGACCACGCGCTCCAAACGCTCCACCGTCTTCTCGAGACGCTGAATTTCAGCAGGTTGGTTGAGTGGTACGACTTGAGCCTCCATACTGTTTCCTCCAAAATTAGTCCGATAGTCGTCAGTCCGATAGTTTTTAGTCCGATAGTCGATTTGCACGCACGGAAGCTATGCATCTGCTGATGCTCCAAAGCCACTCATTGCGCTGTGTTGCAGCATCCGCGAGACGCGCGGCAGGACGATGTGAAAGTGACTGCCGGGACAGGCCTGCTCGTCGTGACCTGGGCTTTCCGCCCAAATTTTGCCGCCATGCGCCTCGACGATGCCGCGCGTGATCGCCAATCCCAGCCCCGGGCCGCCGCCCTTGAACGTCGTCGTGCCAGAGGAGTGGATCAGCACCTCGCCGGTCTGATAGAATTTGGTGAAGATCAGTTCGCGCATAGACGGATCAATTCCAATGCCGGTGTCGCTAACGATAATCTCCACACCACCCTCAGGAAATTCGTCTCCGTCGGGAGGCAGGGCATGCCCGGAAACGGTGATAGACCCGCCATCTGGCGTATATTTCAACGCGTTCACGAGCAGATGATAGATGGCTTTGCGCATCGCCTCGGTATCGGCTTCGATGACGGGCAAATCTTCCAGGCCTTGCAGCACCAGCGTCAAATGGCGTTGCACACATACGTCAACCAACGACGCCCGGACAGACTGGATCAACATCGAGAGGATAAGTGGTTCGGGATGGAGTTGCAGCACCCGGCTATCGATCTTCGCCATATCCAGGATGCTGCCGACAATCACCTCCATGCGCGCAATGCCCGACTGGATGCCGGCAACGATCTGGAAATAAGTGTCGTTCTTCTTGACCTGTGGATCATCCAACAGCATCTGATTGTAGCCGCTGATGACGGTGAGGGGTGTGCGCAGTTCGTGGGATGCCACGTTGATAAAGCCGGACTTGGTGCGATCCAGGCGTTCCAATTGTTGATAGGCCGCCTGCAGGTCGCGCGTGCGCTCGCTCAGTTGTTGCACCGTCTTCTCCAGCTCACGGTTGACGGTGGCCAGGTTTTCGTAGAGTAAGGCGTTCTGAACCGCCATCGCCGCCTGGCTGGCAAAGGTGACGGCGAGCGCTTTTTCGTCCTCGGTGTAGGGGTTGGGGTGTTCGCGGGTGAGAGAGAGCATGCCGATGACGTTTTCCTGGTAGACAAGCGGCACGCCCAGCCAGGAACGGGCCGGCGACAGATTCTTCACATAATGCCAATCCGCACGCTGCTGCACATCGGGAATCAACAACGGGCGCTGTGTGCGGCGCAACTCTTGAAAAACGTCGTCCTCTTTGATGTGGACGCGCACGTCGAGCGGTTGCGTACCGGGCGGGAAGCCTTTCTCGGCCACCACGACTACTTGATTGCCGTACTCCAACATCACCGACCCGCGGTCATAAGGCACAATGTCGACCAGCCCGGCAAGAATGAGATCCAGGATCTTTTTGAGATCCAGGGTGCGCGAGAGTGCCATCCCCACGGTGTAGAGCCGCTCGGTAATCTGGCGGCGCGCTTGCTCGGCTTGATAATTGGCGGCGTTTTGAATGGCCACAGCCACCTGGTCGGCCAGGGCTTCCAGGACTTGCACATCTTCCGCGTTGAACGCGTCAGGGACGTTATGCTCGATATTGAGCACCCCGAGCAGTTGTCCGGCGACTTCCAGCGGCAGCGCCAATTCCGAAGCAATCGCAGCCGCTTCCGAAAGTGAGGATCCTCGAAGCGCGATATAGCGTGGGTCTTCAGACACATGACTAACGTTGGCGGTTTGCCGGTGTGCCGCCACCCACCCCACGACACCCTCTTTGCCCACAGCGAGCCGGCGCGGGCAACGGCGAAGCCCCGCGTCTCATCCAGCAGGAAGATGCCGACGTGATAGTAACCGTAGTCTTCCTGGATCAACGCACAAACTTGATTGAGCAACGTCTCCAGATCGAAGACGGTGGTGATATTCTGCGCCACGTCGATGGTGGTCTGCAAAGCCCGTTGGATGCGTTCAGTGGTCCGCAGCGTCTGTTCCAGTTTGGCGCGCTGGTGTTGATCCTGCACACGCAGGCGCTCGATGTGCACGTAAGTGCGGCGGTGTATCACATGAACCAGCAGCGATACCGCCAGGGCCGAAACCACCGCGAAGGTGAAATGCGTCCAGGCCGGATCCGCGCCAATCAACAGCGCAGCGCCAATCCAGCCAAGCACCGTACCCCCCACGATAACGCCCCACCAAGCGGTGGAGAAGGCCACAAATCCGACGCCAATCAGCAAGAGGGTCACATTCGTCGTCTGCAAGGGATCGGCGGTGAGAACCATGTGCAGCAGGATGTTCAACAAGGCCAGGAAGGTATCGACTGCGGCAACCGGATGTGCCCAACGGAACGGCAATTCCCAGCGGCGCAGCGCCCACAGCAGTCCAAAGTTGAACAACGACGTCACCGCCGCCAGGGCAACCATCACCGGAGCGATGTCGCGAGGTAACACAAAGGCGTGGCTGACGGCGAAGAACGCGAACAGCACGCCAAAGATCAGCGCCAGTGTGGGCAGGCTGTCGCGTAGGTCCATATCGAGCACGTCGCGCAACCTGGCTTTGTACTGGTGCGCGTCTTCCTCGATGAGCGTATCTTTCAATAATGGCGTTTCCATCATCTATGCCTGCCGTCTATAACCGGCGAACGGCGCCTGTTGGCGGGGAGAGTGGCACAATATCCCCCGGTTCCAATAAAGGAATCACGAAGCTGAAGGTGCTGCCCACACCGACCGTACTTTCCACCCAGATACGCCCCCCATGCTGTTCAACAATCTCGCGACAAATCGGGAGGCCAAGCCCGGTTCCACGCACGGCATAACCCAATGTGTTTGAAATTTGCTTGAACTTCTCGAACACCTGGGGGAATTTATCCGCCGGAATCCCAATCCCGGTATCCTCCACACTGACCCACAACCACTTTTCGGGCGCGCCTGCCGTTTTGAGGTTGCGCAGAACGGCAGGGGCCTGAGTCGCCCGCCCGTTGGTGCAGCGTGCGCGGATGGTAATCCGGCCTTCGGAGGTAAACTTCAGCGCATTACCGAGCAAGTTGGTCATCACCTGCACCATGCGGTCGCGGTCCAAGATCACCACAGGTGGCAAATCCTGAACTTCGACCTTTATCGGCAGACTCTTCTGCAGCGCCAGTGTTTGCATGCCATTCACCGCCGTGTCGATAACCTCCTGGAAGGGAATCTCATCCCTGGACCATTCCGTTTTACCCGATTCCATCTTGGCGGTGTCAAGCACGTCGTTGATCATGCGCGTCAGGCGCTCCCCTTCACCGATGATGATTTTGAGATTTTCGGCGATGCGTTCCACGGCCCAGCGCCCGCGCCGGTCGCTCTCGTCGATCCGCGAGACCAGTTCTTGCTCGAACATTTTCTGAATCAACCGGACGAAACCGATGACCGACGTGAGCGGCGTGCGCAGTTCGTGCGACACCATCGAGATAAAGTCGGTCTTCATCCGGTCGACAGCTTGCTCGTGAGTGATGTCCTGAAACACCGTGATCACTCCCGAGGCGCTGGCAGGTGAAGCATCTACAGGTAATGGCGACTCTCTGTCAATAAGATTCCGCTCGACCAGCCCACATGCCGACACTTTGTAGACCTTACTGATAATCTCCTCGCGGTCACACAGCGCTTCCCCGGCCATGTTCTGCATCTGCACCTGGCCGGGATAAGCGGAGGCCGTCTCGACCAACCGGGCCAGCGATTCAGAGAACAGCACTTTCGTCATGGGCCGGCCGATCAAGCGATCCGCGGGGACATTCACAATGTCAGCGAAAGCGGGATTGGCCAGCACAATCTGCCCGGCGGGATCGGTCACCACCAGCGCATCGGTAATGTTCTGGATAATGGTATCCAAACGGTCACGCTCGGAGGCAAGCTGGCTCGTTCGTTCGGCCACGCGGACTTCCAGAGAACGGTTGTAATCCTGCAAGGTCTCGTAGAGCTGCGCGTTGTACAGCGCAGCCGCAGCTTGATGTCCTAGCAGATCGAGGTTATTGACTTCCTCGCGGGTGAACAGATCACCGGAATTCTTGGAGCCAAACACATAAATACCAAGCAAGGTGTTACGCTGCATCAACGCCAGACACAACTCTCCCCCGACGGCCACAAGTGGATCAGTCGCCCGGGCGACATCCTCCGGCAGGCGCTGACGTTCGTGCATGACCACGGGGTCGCGGTGATCGCACAACCAGGGAATCAGCAGCGAATTGCTTGGAATACACACACTGTTCTCCCGATCAACATACGCGCACACGCCGTCATTCGGTAGCAGGATGCAGGCTGAGGTCAATCCCAGGCGCTGCGCCACGTCGCGCGTCAGCAACGTGTACACATCATCCTGCATCAGCGTAGCGGATAATTGGCGTCCCACATCACGGAGCATCAAAGCGAAATCGCGTTGCTCCCGGTAGAAAACACGGTTGACGAACTGCTGCGCATAGACACGCAGCGGATTGAAAATGGTAAAGAGCACGACAGTTGCAATAATGCCCGCCCAGAAATGGTTGGGCTGCCCTGCAACCAGAGGGAGCAGATCCCTGGCGATCAGCAACACGAGGAAATAGAGTAACACCAGCGTGCCGCCGGTCAACGCATACACCAGGGTGCGGTTCATAAAGCGATCCACATCCATCAGCCCAAAACGGAAGATAGACACCATAAACGCAATGGGGATCAAAATAACGGGCAAATTGACGAGCGAGAGTGGCAGCCAGGTGACATTGAACAGTGACGAGGGCACGACGTAAAACAGAATCCATGGAATCAGGGCCAACATCAGCCCCAAAATAATCCAGCGAATCTGGTTGCGCACCCCCGGTCGATGGCTGGTGAAATACGTATGGGAGAGGGCGCCCACGGCCAACACCAATTCCAACATCATCAAAGGGTTGGCGATGGCAAACATAGCATTGCGCTTTTCCAGGAGCGTGTCGCCACCGAACAAGAAACCGGCGGTCACGGAGACAACGGGCGTGAACAAATGGATCACCCACGGCAGCCAGGAGAAACGGCGCAACGGCGCTTTCATCTCCGGGAAGAGCAACAGCGCGTGCAGCAACAGGCTAAACGTCAGCCACACGGAAATGGCATCAAGGGGGATGAAGAACCACGCCCATGCCACAGCCATATTGGCACTCGCGGTACGGATCAGATTGTTGACCTGGTTCAGCCCACCCATGATGAAGCCGAGACTGATCAAGCGGGTCGCCAGGTCGTTTCCTTTTCCGCTGATAAGGATCAGGGCGACAACACCCAACACCAACCCGATCATCCACAACGCGCCGCCGCGCCACAGCAGGGGCAAGGCCTGATAATCCTTCCAGGGAGCGTAGACGATCTGCTCCTCCCCGTCACGCAGAATGGTATACGTCGCGCCGCTGTTCGACGCTTGCGTAAACTGCTGTTCGGCGAAGTACCGCAACCAATAGAATGGCGTCATCAAGTTATCGTTGACATCCAGATCGCCAATCTTGAGGACGATGTCGCCGTTGCGGAGAGGCGAATCGGAGGAAGCCTGTTCGACGACAAGCTGGGGGCCGAAGAAAATGCCGGTTTGATCATTATAGGCGTGCTGGTACACGCCGAAAATCCAGGCCTCATAAAACACTACCCCGATTGCCAAAATCAGCAATAAGGGTATGCGGATATGAAAGTATTTCTGCTCGCGTCCGACCGTCACCCCGCCCTCCGTACGTTTGCGCGCAGACTCAAGCCCACATCAACGCCAGACAATACAATTTAAAAGCATACCAATTCTATCATAACGCAGTTTACAAGCAAATACCTTGAAATATCCCTCAAAGCACGTTGAGCGCTGACCGCATCCGCTCCAATCCTTCTTCGAGCAATGCCCGCGGGCAGCCAAAGTTCAATCGCACAAACCCTTCACCGCCCGGGCCGAAGGTCGTACCATCGTTCAGCGCGACACGCGCTTCTTTGAGGAAGAATTCGTGCACGTTGCCGGGGATACCGGCAGCCCGGCAGTCGAGCCACGCCAGGTACGTCCCCTCCGGCGCGGCGACGCTCACGCCCGGCATGGAATGCCCCACAAACGCCACGACGAAATCCCGGTTCGTTTCCATGTAACGCAACACCGCTTCGAGCCATGGCTGTCCCTCTCGATACGCTGCCAGCGCCGCCGTGTAGCCGAGCAAGTTGACCGGCTCCACAATGCCCCGCCGCGCCGCCAGATAACGCTGGCGCAGCTCCGCGTCGGGGATCACGGCAAACGAGCAATGCAATCCGGCGATATTGAACGTTTTGCTCGGCGCCATCAGCGTGATCGTGCGCGCAGCAATCTCCGGCGCAAGCGCGGCGATGGGGATGTGCCGGTACCCGCTGAAAATCAAATCGCCATGGATTTCGTCGGAGCAGATGAGCAGGTTATGGCGCAGACACAGTTCGGCCATGCGCAGCAACTCATCCTCACGAAAGACACGCCCGACGGGATTGTGGGGGTTGCACAGCAGGAACAGTCGCGTGCGGTCGGTGATCGTGCGCGCGAAAAGATCGTAGTCCACGCTGTAGCGTCCGTCGGCGTTACGCGTCAGCTCCATGCCGTGTGTCACTGCGTTAGCCGCCCCGGTGACGCCGAAGAACGGTGGATAGACCGGCGTCTGAATGAGCAGCCCGTCGCCCGGCTCGAGAAACGCCTGCGCCGCCAGATTGAACGCCGTCACCACGCCCGGCAGGAAGACAATCGCCTCCGGCGCAACCGTCCAGCCGTAAAGCTGCTGCAAGCGCGCGACAATCGCCTCCACCAGCGCGGGAGGGTGCGATTCGTACCCAAAGACGCCGTGTTCCACCCGCGCCCGCAGCGCGGCAATCACCGGCTCCGGCGCGGTGAAGTCCATATCCGCCACCCACATCGGCAGCACGTCAGCGCCATACACCTGCCATTTTATACACTCGGTTTCACGACGATCGATGATACAGTCGAAATCGTAAGTCAAAGCAAGCCTCCTGGGGAAGAAATGAGTGAATCAGCGAATTGGCGAATCACGCCTCAAACCAAAGCTGGCAACTCTTAACTCGCAACTCGCAACGCCGTTATTGTAGCCTGACCGGCGAAAGAAACAAATTGCGTTTTGTGCATCCACCATTACAATACTGCCTACAAATCATTCTTCAACCGCGAATTGCGCGAATCTTCGCAAACAAAGACCATTGGGCGCATATTGGCGGTATATCATCTCAGGAGGAGGACACGCATGGCAAAGAAGGATAAGAAAGGTGAACAGTCGTCTCAGAAGGACAAAAAGGATAAAAAGGACAAGCCGGCGCCACCTGCGGAAAAGACCGTCAAGAGCAAACACACTGTCGTCATCGACGGTCAGGAGATCGCCTACACCGCCACGGCGGGGACACTGATCCTCAAAGATGAAGAGGACAAGCCCAAGGCGTCGCTCTTCTACGTGGCGTACACACGCGACGGTGTGGAGGATATGGCGCGGCGCCCGCTCACGTTCTCGTTCAACGGCGGGCCGGGATCGTCGTCGGTGTGGCTGCACATGGGCGTCGTTGGCCCGCGCCGTGTGCTGATGAGTCCCGAAGGCGATATGTTGCCGCCGCCGTACACCCTGGTCAACAACGAGTATTCCCTGCTGGACGTGACCGACCTGGTCTTTATCGACCCGGTGAGCACCGGCTACAGTCGCGCCTACCCCCTGGAAGAAGCCAAACAATTCCACGGCGTCGAGCAGGACATCAAATCCGTTGGCGAGTTCATCCGGCTCTACACGACGCGCGCCAAGCGCTGGGCCTCGCCCAAGTTCCTCATCGGCGAAAGCTACGGCACGACGCGCGCCGCCGGCCTCTCCGGCTATTTGCAAAACGAAATTGGGATGTATTTGAACGGCATCATGCTCGTATCGTCGGTGCTCAACTTCCAGAGCATCCGCTTCGACCTGGGCAACGACCTGCCCTACATCCTCTTCCTGCCCACTTACGCGGCGGCGGCGTGGTTCCACAATCGCCTGCCCGCTGACCTGCAAGGCCAGGAGCTACGCGCCGTGCTTGCCGAAGTCAAGACGTTTGCCGAACGGGAGTACACGCTGGCGCTGATGCAGGGCGCGCGGTTGCCAGAAAAAGAACGACGGCAGATTGTGACCCGGCTGGCACGCTATTCCGGCCTCTCCAAGACCTACATCGAGCAGACCAACCTGCGCATTGACATCTTCCGCTTCGTCAAGGAACTGCTGCGCGACGAGCGCCGCACCATCGGGCGCTTCGACGCGCGCTTCGAAGGCATCGACCGCGACGCGGCGGGCGAACACCACGAGTACGATCCCAGCTACGCCATCATCCAGGGCGCATACACCGCGATGCTGAACGATTACATACGCTCTGAACTGCGCTTCAAGAGCGATTTGCCCTACGAAATCCTCACCGGCAACGTGCATCCGTGGGACTACAGCAAATTCCAGAACCAGTACGTCAACGTCGCCGAAACCTTGCGCGGAGCGATGACGCAGAACCCATTCCTCAAGGTCTTCGTCGGCAACGGCTACTACGACCTGGCGACGCCGTTCTACGCCACCGAATACACCTTCGATCACCTGGAACTCGATCCAAGCCTTCAGGAGCACATCACGATGGACTACTAC
>JAKJAB010000310.1 GCA_022707725.1 Chloroflexota bacterium
GAAGCTCACACCGCCGATGTCGGGCAGCGCCACCCAGGTGATCGACGACAGTGCGACCTACACGCCGCCGCCCCCGCCGCCCAACTACGAAGAGCCATATAACCCTTATGGAGAGACACCCACCCCGCCGCCGCGCCAACCGTTTATTCAATTTGGATCTGCACCTCAGACGGTCCCCGCGGGACAACCCACATCCGCGCCACAACCAGCGTGGGCGGCTCCACCCGTTTCAGCGCCGGCTGCGCCGCCCGCCAAACGTTCGAAATGGGTCTACATCATCGTGGCCATCTTGCTCGTCCTGATCTGTATCTGTGTGGCTATCGCTATATATCTGTGGTTTGCCCCGGCGACGTTCTGGGAGCAAGTCTTCCAGTTTTTCAATATCCCCCTCCCCCAGTGACGCAACAACAGCGCCCAACACAATATCGTGTTGGGCGCTGAACTTTGTGCGCGCCGGCGCGCATACCCGCGGAGCGACCTCGTACAACAGCGATCTTACAGTTTGACCAGTTTGATCGCCAAATCCGCCGTGGTCAGCGGCTTTACTTTGTGCGCCACCTCGGTCAGACGCCCTTCTTCATCCACGCCAAAGTGACTGCGGATGAGACCCTCATATGTTTTTCCGTACATTTGTTTCTCGCCCCACGCGCCATACGCCACGGCGACCTGGTGATCGGGATCAGACAGCAGAATAAAGGGCAAAGCGTGCTTTTCCCGAAATTTCACCAACGCTTGCGGTTCGTCAGGGCTGATGCCGATAACAACGGCCTTCTCGGCTTCGATGTTCGGATAAACATCGCGCAGGGCACAGGCCTGTTGCGTGCAGCCCGGCGTATCCGCCTTGGGGTAAAAGTAAAGCACGACCCTGCGGCCACGAAAGTCGGACAAAGACACCCTTTCACCTGTATCAGACCGCAGGGTAAAGTCTGGGGCCATTTCACCTGATGCAACCATAGTTTCACCTCCTTGTGGTCAGATAGTCATGCGGTATGAAATCGGTTCAGCATGACTAACATCTTTAATTATGAAAATGAACAACTTTATATATTTTACTACAAGACGTTCCCGAAATCAAGTCCCGACGAGCTGTATGCGGGTTTTGTAGTCTGTGGGCGTTGTGATACAATCGAGGTCATGATTCGGCCACTCTGGCGAAGGTTGTATACTAAAACCTTGGCGATGGTTTCTGCGGAGGATTGGTGATGAATGAACTGCTGAAAAAAGTCAGTGATTTTCTAGCCCACCACAAGGGGCTACCGGTGCTCATCGGTATCGGCATGGTGGTGTTGAACCTGGTCTTCAACCTGCTTCCTCACTGGCCCCTCATCACGTGGCTGGCAGATACAGAGCTGTTTCTGCATCTGGGCGTTGTGGTTGGGCTGTTCGGCATCCTGCTTGGCGATGCGCTGTAGAGCGAAAACCACGGAAGTCACAGCACTTGGTAAATTTTTGTAGTTTGAACGACCTATGGTATAATGACCGCGGGGATGATAGGTTTCGACGGGGAAGGCTGGGGATGGGCTGCGAGTCGGGGAGGCTCCGTCTCCGTAAACCCAGGGGCAAACCCAAAATGCCAACACTAAGGCAAACAACTGGGTTCCCGCTATGGCGAACACCTGGGCTTCGGCCCCGGTCGCTCTCGCTGCGTAAGCAGAACGGGTTACCCAAAACCTGACCGGGAATCCGGTCACGCCCCTCCAGTGTCTCACAGGCACGCTGGAGTCCGGTGACATAAGGTCTGCGCGCTCACTTCCAGACGCCGATAAGGAAGTGCTAAGACACCTCGGCTAACCTGGATGCGGCGCGGTCGGCCGCGGCCCTCCAGGTAAAACGAAAGCGCCGACTATACTCGTAGAAGCGCATCGTCGAATTCTTCGGACGCGGGTTCGATTCCCGCCATCTCCACACAGGGCCGGCGGATTCCTCCGGCCCTTATTTTCTTACTTTATCCGGGGCGCTGAAACCAGGATGTTGGAACCGAGAATAATCCTTCTCACCGGCAATCGTCAAATCGGTAAAAGCACGGCATGTGTCTCGCTGGTTCACATGCTCCGCGAAACCGGCATAAAAGTTGCGGGGCTTCTCACACAACGCACCGGGCCGGACGATTTGGCCGTCCACGAGCTACACTCAGGGGACACTTACCCGTTGACCCTCCCGCTCAACAGCCATACCGGCTTTCGTGTAGGCCATTTTCGTTTCTCCACAGAGGCACTCGCCCGCAGCGATCGCGCGTTGGATGGTTGCTTTCCCACACAAGTCTTTATCCTCGACGAAATTGGACCGATGGAGCTGATTTACGGACAGGGGTGGATCCGAGCTATCACGCTGCTACGTCACCGCAATTATCGCGTGGCCTTCATCGTCGTACGACCGGAACTGCTGGTGCAAGCCATACGCCAGCTCCCACTCACACACTACGCCGTCATCGATCTCACCGCTGAGATTCGCGATAGTGTGCCCGCGGCGTTGTTCGCCATCGCCACCAATGCCTGTTCTACAGAAGAACATCCGGCTGTGGAGGAACCATGAAACCCTGGCCCGTCGTGGGGCACCAGTGGGCGGTGCGACAGTTGCAAACCGCCATCGAACGCGACGAAGTCCCGCACGCGCTGCTGATCAGCGGGCCGGATAACGTCGGCAAGATGACGCTCGCCCGCCTGGTCGCGGGGACGCTGCTGTGCAAGGGTCAGAGCGATGAACGGCCATGCGGTGTGTGTCTGGCTTGCCGCAAGCTAGCTTCCGGCAGCCATCCGGATTTTATGCCGGTGGAACCAGAAGCGGAAGGCGGCGCACTGAAGATCGATCAAATTCGCGCCGTCGAACGATTCCTCGCGCTGACACCTAACGAGAGTGCGCGTAAAATTGCCCTCATCAACGCCTTCGAACGTGCGACCGTCGGCGCCGCCAACGCGCTACTCAAGACGCTCGAAGAGCCGCCCGCTTACGTGCACCTGCTCCTCCTGGCGCAAGATGCAGATGTGCTCCTGCCGACGATCGTCTCGCGCAGCCAGCAGATCGTCTTGCGGCCCTTGGCCCCCGACATCGTCGCACAAGCGCTGCGCGAGCAGTGGAACGTCCCGGCAGAACAGGCCGCACACCTGGCGCGGATTTCCGGCGGGCGTATGGGATGGGCGATCCGCGCAGCGACGGAAGACGCGTATCACCAGCGGATGGAGGATGCGCTGGCGTTGCTGTTGAACCTGCTGGATCAGGATTTGCCAACGAGGTTTGAGACGGCGCAGGCCCTCACCCGTGACGCCAGCGTCGGTGTCAGCGAAACACTGGAATATTGGCTGACGGGGTGGCGGGATGTCCTGCTCATCCAGACGGAAAATGCAGAGCGCGCTATCCACCAACAGCATCGCGCGGCGCTGGCCCAGATTGCACAGCACGTTCCCCTGTCTGCCACTGTCGGCACGCTCAAAGCATTGGAAGGCTGCCAGGAAGCGCTACAACGCAATGCCAATCCGCAACTGGCGCTGGAAAATCTGCTGCTGAACCTGCCCGGCGGCTATTGATGTATGTCCCCATGATGCGCGGATGTCATTCCGCGCAACAGTGATGTGAATCACAAACGCTCACTCCCCTATTAAAAGTCGGTGCCCCGCACAATGGCGGGGCATCGAATCATGACTGAACAGCCGAAAACGGCATGGCGGCTAATTCTTCTTGTAGATCAGGAAATAGTACACGACATACAGAATTACCGCTGCGAGTGCGACCAGCAATGTGACCGGCATTGACGCGCCGAGCGCCTGCCAGATCGTCCCAGAAAGCGGGGATAACCAGAGATAGACGTAAGCGGTCACTGCTGCAAAGACGATCATCACACTCGAAAAGAGCCAAAACGTCACCAAACGAAGTTTTTTTTGCTTCTCCTCTGCCATAACGCCTCCTTTGAATATTGAATGAAATGTGAACTAACCTGACAATCAGTGAACGCTGCGAGTTAGCCCGCAAAGCAACCTGCACAACGCACTGACACTGAGCCTTAGTCTCTATCCGAAAATTAGGCTGGCGAGCGTTTCTGGTGCGTCAACGGCGAATTTTCGGATCGGTTCTTAATGAGAGGATTCCACTGCCAACCTTACAGCGGTTCGCTCTTTGCCCTCGATGAGAATTTCGGAAAAAGAGGGCACGCAATGAATATGAATATCGTCTAGCTCAAGATACCCGCGCGCAATGGCAATCGCCTTGACGGCCTGATTGACCGCCCCGGCGCCAATCGCCTGCACATCCACCCGGCCTTTCTCACGGATAATCCCGGCAATGGCACCCGCAACCGATGTCGAACGAGAGGTCGCGGCGACTTTGACGACATCCACAGTCACCTCCTGAGGCGTAAACGCAATGACCAATGCGACCCTCCCGACACATTAAGTTGACCCGTAAAAGAACGATAACCGGACATTGCGAATAATCATCGTAACATATTTATTATAGTGATTTTCTTTTGAAATAGCAAGCGACTTAACCGCTCGATAGGGCTTATCAACGCTCAAACCGAACTCAACCAGACTAGACCACGGTCCGCTTGGGCCGCTGCGGCGCGGTGTCCGTCGCGCACGTATCGATACCCCAGGCGGCGAATGATATTCA